>JAITBW010000079.1 GCA_031283385.1 Nitrososphaerota archaeon | reverse complement strand
AGGTCGCAAAATGTTGAAAATCACGATAAAGTACGGGGCATGTTCTTTGAGCGAGCCGCTAAATCGGTAAAAAACATGAAAAAATCCTGTCGTCTCCCTAAACGTGAACACTCTCAATTATTAATAGTAACCAAAAACACAATACTAATGTCGGCAATATACTAGTTAAAGGTGGAAAATGGAGTTAGAATAAAGAGTTAACATCCATTATGTTGAAACGGTCATGTTGTAGCATGTTTTGTGCAAAGTTTAACAGTTTAACACGTGTATCAACACTTAAATGCGGATACCATACAGGCGAGGCAACAACAAGACAACGCCAAGCATAAAAAGGCTGCACCACTTCAAGCACTTCTAAATCTTGCGTCTTTTTCAAATAATTTTCCCAAAAAAGCTTAAACAAAGTATCAAAAACACCACTCAACTCACCATACTTCTGAAGGGAATAAAACAGATAATTAATAGTTAAAGCCGCAATATCGTCTGCTGGCTCACCCCACTCACCTCGACTACGATCAAGAACAGTAAAATCCACACCCTCACGAAAAAGAATATTCCACGGATGAAAATCACCATGCACTTGACTTAACCGATGAGCACGCTCTTTAAGTTTCCATCGCCACTCAACACAAGCCTTCTCAACATCAATAAAATAAGACTTGTCAACATAAGCAAACTCTTTAGGATAGCTATCAAGCAACCCCATAATGCATTCCCCATGACCCACTAAATCACGAATTCGCCGAACGTATAACCCCGAAGAATTGTAACGCGTTTTGTGTATTTCAGCCAGATAATCTGAAAGCGCAACACAACGATTCATATCAAACTCACTCAGAGTTCCCGTGTCTTTTAAGTGGTCAAGATCTAAATGATAGAGTTTTCCTTCGATAAATTCAGTTAAAATAAAGTACTCTTTACCTCTACCGATAGACACTATTTTACCCGTGTCTTCAAAACATCCTGCATCAACAGAGCGCACATGCTTGGGTAGTTTATTGAAAGCAGAATTTTGCCAGATTAAAACTTGAGCACGATCTGAAAAGTGGTCATGTCCAAAGCCTTCGCCAGGTCGCATCGTCTCAAGAACCACACGACGAGTTTTACCCTCATGTTTAAATTCTATAACATATGGACAGCCGTAGCCAAACCCTTTCAAGTCATCATTGGTTCCAGGTGTTTCACCTAGCCGCCAAATTTGACATATTTTTACTTTTTCGCCGTATAGAGAACGTATGTATTGAAATACGGCATCCTGTGAAAGATTCAAACCGCTATCGTTACTCATAATATTCACCAGTTGTATAACAAAAAACAGGAATACCCATTTAAATCTTAACAAAAAATCGGTCGTATAGGTATGTTCTATTAATAAGGGAGAAAACAGTATGTAAAATATACACTATAACAAGGGTAATTATCATGGAAAAATTTCAAATAAAAAACATGTCATTGGCCGCGCAAGGTCATTTACAAATTGAATGGGCAGCAAAACATATGCCGGTTCTTAACATTATTAAAGAGCGTTTTGAAAAGGAAAAACCACTGCAGGGACATACGTTAGCAACATGTTTACATGTTACAAAAGAGACAGCTGTTCTCATTAAAACACTCATCGCTGGGGGGGCAAATGTTGCTTTATGTGGTTCTAATCCGCTTTCAACGCAGGATGATGTGGCTGCGGCTTTAGCGGATAGTGGAGTTCATGTTTTTGCGTGGAGAGGGCAGTCTACTGAGGATTATTATCAGTGTATTGAAAAAGTTCTCGAGTTTAAACCGACTATAACGATGGATGATGGTGCTGATGTAGTTGGTATGCTTCATAGTAAGCATCAAGATCAAATTGTAGACATTAAAGGTGGAACTGAAGAAACCTCTACGGGGGTAGTTCGTCTAAAAGCTATGGAGCAAGATGGGAGTCTAAAGTATCCAATTATTGCGGTTAATGATGCGTATACAAAGTATCTTTTTGACAATAGGTATGGAACTGGTCAGAGTACTATTGATGGAATACTGCGTGCAACTTCAGTTTTGCTTGCAGGTAAAAATTTTGTTGTTGGAGGATATGGTTGGTGTAGTAGAGGTATAGCTATGCGTGCAAAAGGGTTAGGTTCAAATGTTATAGTGACAGAGGTTCAACCTACACGTGCTTTAGAAGCAGTTATGGACGGATACCGTGTTATGCCCATGTCGGAAGCAGCACCAATAGGGGACATATTTGCTACAGCCACAGGTGATATAAACGTCATTTGTGGAGAACATATGCAAAAAATGAAAGATGGAGCCATAATATGTAACAGTGGTCACTTTAATGTAGAAATTAATATTGAGGAGCTAGAAACGCTGTCTATGGCTAAACGTACTATGCGGCCGAACATGGAAGAGTATACATTGAAAGATGGTAAGCGGCTTTATTTGCTTGCTGAAGGTAGACTTGTCAACTTGGCAGCTGCAGAAGGGCATCCGTCAGAAGTTATGGATATGTCTTTTGCTAATCAAGCATTAAGTTCAGAATATATTGCTAAAAACGCGAGACTAGAGACTAAAGTGTATAGTGTACCAAAAGAGCTTGATGAAAAAATTGCTGAACTAAAGCTGAAAAGTATGGGTGTAACTATAGACGAGTTAACTGAAGAACAGAAAAAGTATCTATCCACATGGAAAAGTGGGACAACCTAAAACAAGCCAAGCTAAGGAGCATAACAAACTTTAAATTGTTAAAGGTAGTACATGGCTATAAGTGGTGAATCACTAAATGGTAAGTAAAGATCAAGTAATAGGTGGAGCAATACTGCTCGTTTGTGTTCTTGTTGCTGTATTCTATATAGCAGCTATAGCAGCGCCTGATCAGGTCAGCAATCTGCTTCGTTTAGAAAATATGGACAAAAGCACATTCAGATTATGGGTAGTCACAATTCCTGTGTTCATCGCCTTTGTCGCAATAATGTTCATAGGCGCATGGATCGGATGGACTATGGCAACTACGCCTCCGCCAAAACCGATTGAAGAAATCACAACTGAAATCGATGAGAAGAAAGAAGAATAAGCATTTTCTTCTCAAACAATTTTATTTTATTTTTTATTAAACTTATTTTATCATAAAATTTTTAACAAAATAAGTATCTTCTTCCTTTTAGGATATGTAACATTTTGTTCGCACATTTCACAAATTAAAGAAAACACAATATCAGAGAACAAAAAAAGAAAAAGGGCGATAGCCAGTACAATTTTATCTGCTATTTCTTTATATGTTGTGGATGCCCTTTTGGAACAATAGCACTTTTTGAAGCATCAACTTTGTAAACACACCAAGGATCTTCTTTTAAGTAATCATTTTTCGCCTCAGTAGGAACATGTAAATCACCGCAATAATCTATGAA
>JAITBW010000075.1 GCA_031283385.1 Nitrososphaerota archaeon | reverse complement strand
GCATTAATTTTCAAACTACAAAATCCCAGATTAAAAGACATACACATACACACTTTTCGCCACTGGAAAGCTACAATGGAGTACCACAAAACCAAAGACATAATCCACGTACAACAAATGCTAGGACACCGCAACATAGAATGCACAATGATTTACATAACACTCGAAAACGCACTATTCCAAAACACAACCGAAGACTACACCAGTAGAATAGCACGTACAGACGAAGAAATTTGTGCGTTAGTAGACGTAGGATTTGAATATGTAACAGACACTATGGATGGTGCAAAGGTATTTCGCAAACGAAAATAACTCAAACAACAAAGTTTACCTTCAAAAGTAAACTTATATCGCCTAAAATACACTTATCCGAAAATAAAAGGGTTCAGAAGAGACCAAGGGATAATGCGCCAAAGAGATAGGCCATTAAGCCAATTAGGAATAGCAGTAGAACAACATTTTTAATTTTTCTTGCTCTCTCACGTGAAGCATTCAAAAGCAAGAGAGCGGAGCAGACTATTAGGCCTATGTCGGTTGCGAGGACGAAGGGGATAAAGAGGATTCCTACTAAGTCTAAGAGCCATGTAATGGGTGTTAATGCTACGGCGAGCATGAAAAAGCCGACGGCTACTGTGGCTGCGGTTTTTTCTCCGAAGCGTACAGCGAGTGTTTTTATGTTTTCGGTGCTGTCTCCTTTAATGTCTACTATGCCTTTAGTGATTTCGCGTCCGGTGTTTGAAAGAAATGCCATAGATGCGAATAATGTAACGTTTAAGCCTACGGTTCCGGTAGCGGTTATGCTGCCGTATATGAAGGGTATAGCTACGCATGCGCTTACTAAAAAATTGCCGGGTAAGCCACTGCGTTTGCCCACAGTTAGATATGTTGCAGTTATTGCTAAAGAGATAGCAGCTACAATAAAGCAGCGTATTCCATAGGGAGCTGCAAGGAAAGAGAAAGCAGAGCCTGTAATTATCAAAATGGACATAAATGCTAAGGCTTCTTTTGGTGATATTGTGCCGCTTGGTATGGGTCTTTGTGGTTCATTTATGGCGTCAATTTTGCGGTCATAGTAGTCGTTAATTACCATAGCTGCTGCGCAGAAGGTAAAGCCTGTTAAGAATCCGTATAAAATGTTGAACCAGTTTAAATCAAAATGTGGATACGCTACCAGAAATGCGCCAACAAACACTGCGAAGCCCATCATTGCACAATTAACGGGTCGCATTAACTTTACGAAGGCATAAAGTTTATTCATATTGCTAATTACCAGCAGTATAGTGGATAAAGTTAGTTATAAAAATTCATCTAAAAAATATGGTTATAGGTACTTTTAAAAAGTCTGCTTTCCTATGCTTACTAAAGTTGTTGGTGAAGCGTTTGGATGACAAATGTGCCGTAGCAAGTGACGATTGTTATTTACCGAAGAACTTGCGAGTTATTATTCCAGTAGGCGGAAGAGCTACGCGTTTGTTACCTTTGACTGCTGAGACAAGCAAGGCTTGTCTGCGATTATTAAATAGACCTATTGCAGAGTATTCTCTTCTCTTGCTAGCGTCTCAGGGCGTTAGAAACATAATTTTTGGTGTAAAGGGTTACGCTAATTATTGTAATCTTTATGATTATTTTGAGGCAGGCTATGGATTTAGTACATGTCATAGTATTAAACCGCGAATGCATATAAGATATCAGCCTAACGTTGATGATCTAGGCAGTGCAGATTCAGCAAGAATAAACATGGAATATTATAATTTGAAAACGCCTGTTTTTGCTGTACAGGGAGATAACATTTTTGATATTAATATTAAAAGCTTGATGAAGTTTCACACAGAAAAAGAGGCTGCGTTAACTATTGTGCTTAGGGAAGTAGATAATGTTGAGGGTTTAGGTATTGCAGATATTGATAAGAATGGAAGAATAAATCGGTTTGTGGAAAAGCCGTTACCTAAAAATGCTCCGAGTAATCTGGCAAATACGGGTCTGTATGTAATGTCGCCCAAAGTTAGGAAAATATTTAGAGAAAAAGGTGTGCAGCAGATAATTAAAGATAAAAATCGTCTTGATTTTGGATATGACTTTATACCCTATGTTATCCAAGCGGGTTATCCTGTTTATGGTTACAAGCTAGAAAATAGCTGGTTTGATGTTGGTACGCCTAAAAATTATTTAGCGGCTATGAAGCATTTGTTGCAGAATAATAGTCCAATATTGAGTAATTTTGGAGAACGTTTACAGATTGATACTAATAATTTTGTTTGTGTGCAAGGGAACAGTAGAGATTCAGAAAAAGTTCGTAGCCAAATTGTGCAAAAAATTCAGCAAAAAAAAATTCAGATAAATGGTTCTGTATTAATTGGTAGGCACTGTCAAATAGAAGACGGCGCGGTTTTAAGTAATTGTTGCATTGACAATTTTACATATATAGGTAAAAACGCGGTTATTAGTAACTCAGCGGTTATGGATAGAGTAATAATTGGAGACTATGCAGAGGTAAATGATAGCATAATAGGCAGACACGTAAAAATCTGTTCAACTCAAAATAGTCCAACAAAAATTTCAGACACCACAGTTATCGCCGATGACGTAACAATAATGGAAGGCTGTGTTCTTTCAGCGACAAAAATTTATCCTCACCAAAAAGTCAAAGGCGAAATGACAAACCAGACAATAATAAGCAATTAAACAAACGTTAAGCCTTAAACCATTTAAAAATTAGATATCTAGTTTTATCCTTTACAGTTTCGCTACATTTACCCGCATCATCATTGTCATCGTTTTCGGTATTGTTGTTGTCAGTTTTTTTGTCAGGTATTGCTATTATGAAGCGTTTGCGCACCGTTGTTGCTAATCTGCCTGCTTTTACTATTTCTGTTGCAGAAATGGTGCTATCTTTAGGCTTTACAGATATCATGTAGGGTGCGTGTTCTATGCCTGGACCGTATTTGTATACTGCAAAGTCACAGCCGAATTTTATGCCGGGTGTAACTATTAGCTCGTTTGTGCGTAAGTCATGGTAAACGGCGTATTTGTCTTCAAATTTGTCGTAGAGCTGCATTGCTTTTTTTCTTAAAGTTTTAAGACTTACAGCTTTTTTATTTTCTACAATTTCTATTTGACCTGTCTCTGCAAGGTATAGCCCTTCCATTAAATCTAAAATAAGAGATACATCGAATTCTGGAATTTTTGGTTTTGAAATACCTAAGGGTTTACCGTAATACGCTGTTTTATAAAGATATGACCCCTCTTGGGGATTCCATACTATTAGGAAATTATCTATGAGTTCAACCTTAATTTTCTTATTTCCCTGAGGTTGAACCAATTTTACATTACCATAGATAACATGCGTGCAGTATCTGCGGCATCTTCAGCTTTGTCAGCAGAATTCTCAAGCATCTGCAAAATATCTCGAAGCAAAAACAGTACGGGAGTATCAAGCTTGCTGCTCAAAACTTTTATGGTCAATACACGATATAGTTCGTCAACTATACTTTCAGCAGTTTCCACATCCTTAGCACGTTCCAAAGCTTTTTGAGACCCATAATTAAGAACCATCATAGTTTCACGGAGCTTAAGCACTACATCAAGCACCGCTGAGGACAAGTTAGCTAAATCAGTTTTTATATCAGCTGATACAACCCAGTCATGTTCCATAATTTCAGTTAAATAGAAAGCTATACCCTCAGAAAAATCAGCTATTTCACTTGAAAGATTCGTAAATCTCAGAAAATCTTCTCTGCTTATAAGAATAGCACCAATTTCAGCAAGCTCCTGACTTACCATCCGCCGAGATTCAACAACAGCCGCTTTCCCTTCACGTATTTCCACTAACAACTTTTTCGCATTCTCTTTATCCCCACTTGAAAAATACTCAATTATCTGGGGAATTTTTCTGGAAACGTCTACAACTTTACGTAGGTTATCAGAACATGTATTTAATGCCTTACGCTTCACGCGTTCTTCTGTTTCTGCAGGAAGTACCAAACTATTTTTGCGCTCCTCTAACTTCACTTGTTTCTTTACAGTATTTTATTGCACTTGCTCATTAAAAAGGTAGCTACTTATTTTGAACTATTTCACCTAATAATTCAAAACCTATTTTTCCAGCAAAGTAGTCACGTAACCGTTCAGGCAAATCTTTAATACATATACGCACTTGCTGCCAGCTATCTCTGTCACGAATAGTTACAGTATCACCACTTAAAGTATCATAATCAACAGTTATCCCTAAGGCCACACCTGCTTCATCAGCACGAGCATAACGACGACCTATAGAACCAGATTCATCATAATCCGTCATAAAACCAGCCTGAGTCAACTGTTTTTGAAGCTCTAAGGCTTTAATGTCAAGACCATCCTTACTCATTAACGGATAAATACCCACTTGAATGGGAGTTATACACCTAGGAAAACTAAGAATCACACGATCATCCTTAACATTATATGCATATTCAAGAGCAACATAAAATAGACGATCACAGCCAAAGCTAGGTTCAACAACATGCGGTATAAAACGTGTACCACGCTCAACCACTTTTTGGCTACCAATCTCAACTTGATCCTTAAACACTTTATAGTTACCTACCATCACATACCCATCTTTATCCATATCCGCAATAACACTATCAACAGAAAGCTCAGAAAGCTCTAACGCAACACGACCTGCATCACCCTTAAAAGCCGGACCAAACTTTGCCATAATAGGCTTAACCATTAACCCTTCCCGCTCAACAGGCACATCATACTCCTTATAAACACGCAAGTCAACACCACTTGCCTTCATATGACAAGACAAGTCATAATCAGTACGATAAGCATGACCAGAAACCTCTACCCAATCCCAACGATCAACAAGAACCTCCTGATCAAAACTCTGCGCACTATAATGAGCCTTCTCCCACGAAAGCTTTTCAAGAAAACGCTGCCTCTCCACAGGCACACCCAACTCTACAAGAAGACGCTTAGCCATAGCCATAAAAAACGCCTGCCACTCACACAAAATAACCCTATTATCCAAAGCCTCACGAACAGTAAAAAAAGTAACATCCTCACAATCCTTCAAACGAGTATCACACAACAAAATAGGCAAAACATCATCAGCCACCTCAGAGATAAATCTACAACTCGGATTCTCAGGATCAAAAAAGAATTCTAAATCAGAAATAGTAAACTCACGCAAACGAATAAGACCCTGACGAGGCGAAATCTCATTACGAAGAGCATGCCCAATTTGAATAACACCAAAAGGCAACTTTTCACGCGCACAATTAAAAAGACGATTAAACTCTACAAAAATATTCTGCGCAGCCTCAGGTCTACCATAACCAACAGCACCACTATAAGGACCAATAGTAGTCTCAAACATTGTAAGATAACGTTGAGGCAAACCAAAAACACCTTTACAATCCGGACACACTATCTCATAACGACAAATAGCCTGAGCAACCTCATCAAGAGACATCTTCTCAGCCTCTTTACTACTAACACCCTTCTCCTCTAAAAGATGATCCGCCCTAAAACGCGTATGACACACCTGACACTCAACCATAGGCTCCTTAAAATGGTCTACATGACCACTAGCCTCAAACACTTTGCCAGGAGATATAACAGAGGATTCCATTTCAAAAATGCCTATCTTTTTAACAAATAATTCACGCAGACGTGCCTCCACATTCTGCTTCAGACGCGTACCCAAAGGGCCATAAGTTACAAAGCCACCACTACCGCCATAAATTTCAAAAGATGACCAAAAAAAACCACGTCGTTTAGCTAATTCATTAACAGCAGTAAACTTGTCACATATAGGCTTTGAACATTTAACTTCATCAATCACTAAGAATCCCTTCTT
>JAITBW010000048.1 GCA_031283385.1 Nitrososphaerota archaeon | reverse complement strand
AGTATGCGGTAAAAAGCACTTTTATCGAATTTTTATGCGAAAAACTAAACCTAAAAGATACACAGGTTTTCTTATCTTCCACACCACTTGACCTTACTTATTATCCTAGCCTTGAGGCGACTATAGAGATAGAAAACAGAAAAAAACTGATAAGCCCCGTACATATACCCTGTGATATTTATCCTGCTGACAAAAAAATAAACATGATAAACCACGTTCAAAAGAAAGATCGACTTTTGTCCCACCCTTATGAGAGCATTCTGCCTTTTCTAGAAATGATAAAACAAGCAGCAGAAGACCCAACAGTATTATCCATAAAAATAACTCTCTACAGACTTGATGCCCAGTCTAAACTTGCCGAATCACTTATTCGAGCCGCTGAAAATGGAAAAGAAGTCATTGTGATAATGGAATTACGCGCACGATTTGATGAAGCAAATAATATCGAATGGTCAAATAGACTAGACGAAGCGGGTTGCCGCATAATTTATGGATCAACGGGTTATAAGGTACATTCCAAAATCTGTTTGCTTACCAAAAACGAAAACGGGCAAATACAATATATTACACAAATAGGCACAGGCAACTATAATGAAAAAACCGCAAAACAATATACCGACCTCTCACTGATAACGGCGAATCAGGAAATCGGTAAAGATGCCGCCACGTTTTTCAACAATCTTTTACTTGGTAAACATGACGGAGATTATACCCATCTATGGGTAGCTCCTAACTATTACAAGCAGAATATTTTACACTGTATAGAGGCAGAGAAGAAAAAGGCAGAGAATGGCGAAAATGGCAGAATAATTATTAAATGCAACTCTATCACAGACAAAGACATTATAGTAAAATTAATTGAAGCCTCTCAAAGCGGCGTAAAGATTTCACTTATTGTACGCGGCATCTGTTGTCTTATACCGCGTGTTTCGCAACTTACTGAAAACATTGCGATTATAAGTGTTGTAGGCAAATTTTTGGAGCATTCAAGAATTTACTGTTTTGGAACAGGGAATAACAAAAAAATATACATCTCATCTGCTGATTTGATGACAAGAAATACTGAACGTCGTATAGAAATTTCTTGCCCTGTTCTGGACGTGGAACTTAGGCAACAAATTTTTGAAATGCTAGAAACTATGCTTACAGACAATACCAAAGCATGGGAGCAACTCTCAGACTGCAATTATGTGTTACGCAATTCATCGACAAACCCGTCTATTAATTCACAGATGATATTTACAGAACAAGCCCGTGTCAGCGCCGCTAACATGTTTACTGAGAGCACGCAAAACACAAAAAATCCAAAAACATCCTCCGATGTTACCCCAATTAGCAGAAAAATCAAAAAACTATTCCTAAAATTCCATGACTCACCCTAAACACCAAATAACATATACCTTAAGCACCTACACATTCACACAACCAATGGTGCCGCTAAGGCTTTAGTTTAGTCAGCTGTTAAGTGCCAAATTGGATCATTGTTTGGATGGTGTAGACTTCTTTTGTATCTGCATTAATTGTCACTTCTAATCCATAGACATTATCTGGGTAAATCTTGTCAAGTTTTAACTCAACACGCCACATTGGATAGAGTGTAAAGGGGTCTTCACTGTTTTTAGTGTTATCTTGGCGGTTTTCAAAATTTAATTGTGTTTCAATTACTCCTGCTATATTAAGCTCTGTTACTTTCACCTGATTGTTCTCGCCGCCT
Organism: Nitrososphaerota archaeon; assembly: GCA_031283385.1. GTDB lineage: Archaea > Thermoproteota > Bathyarchaeia > Bathyarchaeales > Bathycorpusculaceae > Bathycorpusculum. The sequence continues at coordinate 3,457 of JAITBW010000048.1, read as the reverse complement.
GACCTTGTGTTCCATGTGTAATCTTTTGCGTGGTTTATTGCAATTTCCACTGCTTCTTTTTCTGAGAGTGTTATTTTATTACTGCCTATTTTGTAAATGTCCCATTTGTCAGTAAAATATTTTAAAAATCCTTGTTCAAAATATAATGCGACATTTTTAACTGGTACTGCAATGTCTTTTTCTATGTATGTCCATCGAATTTCTGTGATGCTTTTGTCTTGAGTTACTCGAAGTTCAATGTTTCCAGAGATTTTTGTTGTATCTTTGTCTGGCTCAACATCTTTTAGCATTGATAACATTTTTGTATAATATGATGCGCCTGAAAAAGTTTGGTATTTGTTAAGGAAGTCTTGAGCCATTTCAAAATTGCTGGTTATAGGTCGATTTGTCTGAGTTTGTCCCTCAGTGTTCACAGTTAAACTTTGAAGATTACCTTCTATGTAACTGTAACTTACAGTGATATTGCCCTCGTCAGATTCAAAAATACAATGAACACGTTCTTCAGGTAAAACATCTAAAAACAACCCTTGACGATATGAATCTAGTGTTACACTGTATTTTGCTGTATCAACACCCATTAACTCGGCAATAGCTAATGACTTATCCAAAGCTGCCTGCTCTGATGCATGATTGCCGCCTCTATTATGACCATTTGGCATTCTATCCATTGCAACAGCAAATACTAGAATGCAAACGACAATAATAACTGCAAACAAAATCGCCCAGACTGTTCTCTTCATACATATACCCTTTTATCTAAATCAAGGCTAAAATATATGCTTTTTCAAATTCAATTATATCGACGTGTTTAGTATTTTTGTTTTATTCATGTTCCTGTTGGTTTTTGGGCAATATCACGTAGAAAATATTTTGTTGCTCCCATAGTTGTCAGCTCTATTGGTTCATAAATTTGTGTAAGATAAATTTAATAAATTATGTTGCTACAGTAGAGGTCTGTTAAATTATTGTGTCAATACATCAAGTAGGGATTAGTAAATGGAGAAAAGTTCAAAAAGGAATTTAAAGCCATTGATTTTGGCGGTAGTCATAGTTGTAGTAGTGTCTAGTGTGCTTCTCACATTTTTTGTGGTTAACTTTTCTGGTATTGGTGTGAATCAATCCTCGGGTGTATTTACAATGAAGCGTGAAAGCCATGCCCGAGGTAGTTGGATTTTTTCTGCTCGTAGTGCTCAAGGTTATAGCACAATTTTTTGTGATTTAAGTCAGGAAGATTTGAATAAACTTTCTATAGATAGCCGTATTGCTGAGGGTGAAATGTTGTTAATCCTAAGTCAGGGTGAACTAAGTCACTCTATTGATCTTAGTGACGGAAAAATGGATTTGAATGCTGAAGATATGGGCGTAGACATGTTTAACCCTGGTCGAATTAGCATGCAGTTAAAATTCAATAACGCAAAAGATTTATCTGTACATATTACCTGGCATTAATAACATCGCCTTCTTACCACTCAACAGATTTACCTACTAAATATCTACAAAAAATAAGGACACCTCAACAAAATAATCAACTAAACACACATAATTATTTGTCAAATCGAAGACATGTCTACGTGACGTAAATAGTCTGAGCTTGTTTAAAGTCAATAAATGTTTTACAATACGATGTTCTATCCTGCCTCAGTTAGTTCTTGGTGCAAGTGTGTCTCTGTGGGAATTATTTTTGTCTGTACTTTAGTAAGATATTGCAGTTTACATTTTTTTACCGATATGTTTTTTTGTTTTACATTAATTAAAAAAACAAGAATAAACGGTAGAGTGTTATATGTTGAAACTAGAAAATAAGATTGTCATAGTTACGGGAGCAAGCTCAGGTATGGGCAGAGCTATATCATTACTTTTCGCTAAAGAAGGTGCAACAGTTATTGCCATTGCTAGACGTTTAGACCGTCTCATTGAACTTGAAGCTTTATCTACAGATTTATCTGGCAAAATTGTCGTTCGACAGGGAGATGTCTCCGATGAGTCAGCCATGAACACACTTGTAGACAGTATAGTCACAGAATTCGGCACACTGGACATCCTGATTAATAATGCAGGCATTATGGATGAGATGATGCCCGCAGCAGAGGTAACTAATGAACTATGGGATAAAGTCATGAGCGTCAACCTTAAAGCCCCATTTAACCTAATTCGAAAAAGCCTGCCTATTATGACAAGTAAAGGATCTGGTGTTATTGTAAACATTGCATCCCTTAGCGGACTTTATGGTTCACGTGCAGGCGCAGCATACACTGCATCCAAGTTTGCTCTCGTCGGTTTGACAAAAAATGTTGGCTTTATGTACGCGCAAAAGGGAATTCGCTGTAACGCTATTTGCCCAGGCGCAGTAGACACAGAGATTTCTGTCGGCATAAAAAACCCCAGCATGTTTGGCTTCTCACGCGTAAGACAAGGCATGGACACAAATCCTAGACAGGGATCAGCAGAAGAAATCGCAAAAACAGCACTCTTCCTTGCGTCAGATGACTCAAGCTTTGTTAATGGAGCAACACTGACCGTCGATGGCGGTTGGAGCGCATATTAGCTTAGCTCCATAATTTAACTCCATCAGAAATATGCCTAAAACCAAAAGTTACGGTAATTGCTAGATAGACCACGAGTATTTGGAAATGGAAATGTATACATACAATAACGTAAGGATATGAGTTATGCTGAAAAACTTACGTGTCATTGGCATGTTTATGATTGGTCTGTTTATTTTTTCTTCTTTATGTACAGTTTGTAGTGTGAAGGTTGTTTCAGGTGTTGAGGGTTTTTCTGCTAAGGAAAAGTTGCCTGCTCTTTTAAGTGATGTTATTGGTCTCGATTTATCAAAGTATACCATAACTGAGGAACGTTATAAGCCACGGTATGAATATGGAGGTGCTGTTGAGGTAGAGTATTGTGGTTTTACCCTTATTGATAAAAATGATGGAGAGATATCTGTTATGAGCGAGTTTTACAACGGTATTCCAGAATGGGTTCTGATAAGTCCATCTACTGGTTCATTGTATTATGCTATGGAACCTCCAAAGAATTCTGTTGAAAAGATGGAAAATATCCTTGAAAGGTATATGACTTTTGCACAAAAGTATGATATTGCCACCTTGGATACGTCTTTGGCTTTTGATTTGTTAAGTAAAGCTCCAGATTCTTTACCTGCTCATGGAACATATGCAACTGTGTCTTTAGATGATATGACACTTTCTATAACACAAAATAGTTTTGGTTTTGCTTATACTGCTGATGGTGCTGTTGCTCTAAATAAGAGTTGGTGTATAGACTTCGCAGATAAAATTTCTTTTCATGATACTTTTGGGCTTTATAGTGTTTGTGATGTGAATGTTTTGTCGTCTGAGGAGGAGTTCACGAGTTTTGCTTTTGTTTTGGCTCAAAAGTTTTGTGATGATCACCTGTTTTATCAGATTGGTGCGGACGGGGTTGAAGTGGAGGTTAG
>JAITBW010000164.1 GCA_031283385.1 Nitrososphaerota archaeon | reverse complement strand
ACTTTTAATACAAAACTCATATATTTTAACGTATCATGTCTCATATAATCCATGTTTATTGCCACATTTTTAATGTCTTCATATTTGTATGTTTTCCACATAATAATTTCATCATTTTGTAAACCAGCTTCAATAATTTGCTCTATAATTAAATCTTTATCTCTTTTATAATCTAATTTTTCTATATCAAAACTCCAAAATATTCCTTTTGTAAATTGAGATAAAATATTTTTCCTGCATAACCGAGCAAACATTATTCCCCAACGAATTTTAAATGATGAGGTATTTAAAAGTATATTAACATAGTGATTATCAAAATCAAAAATATGTGTTCAATGTTGCCGAACTAAATGAATATAAAGATAAACACATAGAAATAGCTGATTTGCAATGGTAGAACCAGACTGGAAGTACACAAAAACTGTTCAAAAAAGAGTCAGAATAATAAAAGTTGACGCGCCAAATCAAACAATTGACGTTTTCGATTTAGACCAAGGTTTCCCTCTGAGTTTTAATGTAAATCAACAAATAGACCTTAAAAAAGTAAAAAGAGCCAAAATTTATCAAGCCACCGTCGAAATTTACGAAGCAGAATTCACAAAAGAGCTAGAGTGGCAAATGATAGAGGCCTCATTACACGACCATGAACAATTCAAAAGAATACAAGACTACAAAAAAACAGGAGCCAAACCAACAAGATTCGATCTAATCAGCCTAAAACATTAAAAAAATAATAATGTTTAACACTGTGAAGACTGTTGTGTGTCTGAGGGTTTTTCGCTGTTTTCAGACGGTTCAAGTAGTTGAGCTACAAGTTTTTGTCGTGCCTTTTGAGCTAACGTTTCTGCTGTAACATACTGTAGTGCTTTTTCTGGGCACCATTGTACACATTGAGGATCACCTTTATGGTCAGTATCTGTGCAACTGTTGCAGACGTAAACTATTTTTTTGTCAGGATGTAAATTTAAAGCTCCAAAAGAGCAAGCACCAATACACCAGCCACATGCTGTGCAAGCGTGTTCGTTAACACGGATAATTCCAGTGTTCTCTTCTTGGGACAACGCATTTTTTGGACAAGACGCAACACAGAGAGGATCCACGCATTTTCTGCAAGAAACAGCCACATTAGTTAACAAGTTAAGACGGGTAACGCGGATGCGAGACTTGTTAGGGTTAAAAGTTTTCTCATTAACCATGCTACAAACGTACTCACAGAGACCGCAGCCGTTGCATTTTTCTTGATTTGAAACAACAAATTTTCTGTCTTGATAACGTTCTACCATTAGCTTTCCTCTCTATTTTGAGCAGCTTTTATAGCATTTTCAGAAATGTATGCAAGATGACCTAGCCCAACTTGTTTTAGACAGTCCACTGTTGGAATACCATCAGCAGTCCAACCAGACGCGGCATAGTAAGAGTCAATACCTAACTGCAATTCATCATCAGTTATAACCATGCCCTTCTCTTTAACATCATCAGAAATAGGACAAAACTTAATTTTATACGGAAGATCATCATAATCACGTATACCCTTACCCTCCAATATGTTAAACAACCGCACCAAAGTTTCTATTCGCTTACCAACCAACTTTAAATCCTCTTCAGCAACCTCAATACCCGTCACATGCAAATAATAATCTGCCAAATCTTTCCAAGTATACACCTGAGGATTTAATTTACAAATTAACAAAGAATCTAGAACATTATAACGCTGACTTTCTTCAACAAGCCTACTACCCATATCACTTTCAATTTTACAACGATCAACACCACCGCCTGCGATATCTAACAGTTCAGCACCATTACGCATGCGAGCATCACCGTTAAATGCTACAGAAAAACCTAAAGCAGCATTCTTTAACGCACGTAAATCATACCCGGGCAACTCTAAACCCTTAACATGACAAGCATATTTAACAGCTTCACCACCTATAGCATCCGCAGCCTTCGCCACACCCTCAGCCAAAATTTTACCTAACCACCCGTCACCTTTACCGATTTTACAAATCAAGTCCAATAATGCGTCAACATTACCAAAACGCAAATCAACTCCACCCGCTTGCTCACGAGTAATTACACCACGCTCATAAAGATCCATAGCAAAAGCAACCACTACACCAACAGAAACAACATCCATACCATAATCATTAACCAAACTAGCAGCCTTAACTATAGCATCAAAACTATCAACACCACAAAGAGAACCCAAACTCAAAACACAATCAGAATTAAGCAGAGCTACCTCATTCTTAAAAGAACCCGCAGAAACCATAACAGCACTATTACAATTTACCCCACAAGCACCACAACCAACAGCTTTCTTAACAAAACGATCAGTTAAATAATCATCCCCCAGCTTTTTAATACCTTCAAAAACTGAATTACCCCAATTCCGCGTAGCTAAAGCAGAAAGCGAATTTAACTCCAACAAACGCCTAAACAACAAAGAAGAAGATGAAGAGTTACTTATACCTAAAGCACCATCACGCTCATACAAAGCTTTCACAAAACAAGCAAAAGACCCCAAATTAGCAACATTAACATCATGCGTACCACGAACAACTATTGCTTTAAGATTCTTAGAACCCATAACAGCCCCAAGACCCGCACCACGACTAACAACATGACACTTATCACTTACAATCGTAGCAAACCGGCAAAGCTTCTCACCGGCCTCACCAATACCGGACACACGAACAGAAAAATCATCCAACTCATCACAAAGCTTTTGCTCAACCACTCTAACACTATCACCACTAAAACACTGAGCCGAACGAATTTGAACTTGATCATCATCAATCCACAAATACGACAACTCAGAAGCCTTACCCTTAACAACAACCGCCGCATAACCAGCCCGCTTCAACTCCGAACCAAAAAAACTCTGAACCTGACCCTCACACACACCACCAGTCAAAGGAGACTTTGAAACCACCGCATAACCATGCCCCGACGAACCCAAAGTACCACTTAAAAGACCAGTACAATAAATCAGAGGATTATCAGGATCAAAAGCATCCCTATCAGGCTTTGAATACTCCATAAGCAAATTCACACCCAAACCCACACCACCAAGATACAAATTCACCGTTCTCTCATCAAGCATCTCAGTCCGAATTTGCCCAGAAGTAAGATTAACATGCAAAACCTTACCAGCATAAGCACTCATGCTACAATGTCCCTCTCAAACAAAAGATGGGGCTAAACAATAATATTTACCTTGTTATCAAAAGAAACACTTTCTGACTTTTAAGCAGCTAAAGCACCGTTTATGTCAAAGTCCTCTCTGTCTATGCAGGATAAAACGGAAGGAGAGATAGAGAAATTTTTGTTTTAATTTTGTTCATAATAAGAAAGCTTAAACTATACAGAATCATCAAATCACTATAGGGATAAGTGTTTGGATCATAAAGTTCTTAAATTAAAAGACCAGTTTCCACAGAATACAGGCAATTTTCTAATTTTAAATAGCTCAAATATTATGTATTTCACAGGGTTTAGTGGTGCGACAGCACTTGTAGTTTCTCGAGTTGGAGAGAATATTTTGTATGTTTCAGAAACTAATTTTGAGCAGGCAAAGCATGAAGTGAAAAATGTAAGAGTTGAGAGAGTTATTCGTGGAGAGAGTGTATTTAAAAAGATATGTCAAGATGTTGAAATTTCTGTAAAGAATAGATTAGCAATTGATGTTATAAGTGTTGAAGGTTGGAAGTTTTTAGTTAAAATTGTTGGTGGTGAGGATAATTTGGTGTTGTCTGGTGATGTTGTTAGGGGTCTTCGTGCGGTTAAGACTTCTGATGAGGTTGAATGTATTCGTGAGGCGTGTAGGATTGCTGATGTGGGTATAAGTACGGCATATGAGGTGGTTGAGCCTGGGGTTAGTGAGCAAGAGGTTATTGCGGAGGTGGAGTATGCTATGCGTAAGCAGGGTTCTAGCGGTGTTGCTTTTGATACTATAGTTGTTTCGGGTGCTAATTGTGCGTTTCCTCATGGTGCATGTAAAAGGCAGATAATAAAAGATGGTGACTTGGTAGTTGTTGATCTTGGTGCAACTGTTGGTAATTATCGTTCGGATATAACGCGTACCGTTGTTGCGGGTAAAATTAGTAGTAAGCAGCAGGAAATTTTTGATGTTGTAAAAGTTGCGCAGGATTTAGCTGTTAAAGCGGTAAGTGAGGGTGTAAAAGCTGTTGATGTAGATGCTGTTGCTAGATCATTTATAGGTAGAGCAGGCTTTAGAGACTATTTTGTTCACAATTTAGGTCACGGTGTAGGTTTAGATATTCATGAGGCACCCATGTTGAGTCCTGACAGCAAAGATATATTAAAAGAGGGAAATGTTGTTACAGTTGAACCAGGCGTATACATTGTAGGTTTTGGCGGTATTCGAATTGAAGACACCATATGTGTAACTAAGCATGGTTACGAAAAGCTTACAAACTCTGCATATACACTTCAAACAAATCAGAAATAAATGTTGTATGCGTGCTTGACGATGGAAGTATTGTTCTTCCAACTTGGGAGATGAGAAAGTATATGAGATGGTCAAAAAAACTTTGGGTTATATTGGCTATAACAATAGTAACAACACTACTGTTTACTCAAACACCCAGTGTATATGCTAATCAGAATAATGTTCAACAAAAAGTGCTTAACGCTTTAAGAGATGTAGCAGGTATTGATGTAGACAAATACGCAATAACTCGAAGTGACTATTCCACAGCACCTACGGAAAGTTTTAAAGAAAAATACAAAGGCGGCGAAGAGCTAATGTTAACTTTGAAGTCACAAAACAGCCAATTTTCCGTCCTTGCTGTACACCACAACAACCGTTTACGTATTATGTATTTATACCTAGAAGCAGGTTCACCTTCCGATATCCATTACATCAACAAGTTATCTGACGACCCACTTACAGCAACACACCAAGCCCTTTCTCGACTACAAACATTCGAAGGTAACCCAGTTATTTTAGAAATGATAAAAATAGTCGAATCAGCCAAAGACATTGAGGACATTGCAGGCAAAACTTTTGATAACATAAAATGCATAGTCAATAGACATCCTCCAGACTTTGGTATTCCCACTGGAAATGAACCAGTTAGCGGTGTTTACTTTATGTACTCAATTGATGATGCTGAATCACCTAACAGCATAGGCATACACTTCAGCAATGGCTATGTCAAGGGTTTTCATGATATGTGGACTCTTTATACTGTTGGTAGTGAGGATGTAAATGTTTCCAAAGAGCAGGCTATTGCTATTGCGCGTGAGGAGGTTATTGCGGCTGCGGAGTCTGTGGTTTTAGGTTTTCCTTCTGATAGGTCAGTTGTTGCTGAGTTATCTTTGGAGGTTCGGGATGATTTTATGTTGTATCCGTTTTGGTTTGTTGAAATACCTATAGATTATCCGCCGAATTTGTCGATTTATGGGTGGCAGGTAGGTATTTGGGCAGATACAGGCGAGTTATTATATAGTCACCCTGTAGGTGGATACGGAGTCATACCGGACATAGATGATGATACCACAAGCAATTCAACATCGCCGCCACAGAACAGAGATAATTTACTTATTGCAGGCATAATTGCAACTATAGCCATAGTCAGCCTAAGTGCCGCCGCAGTAATAGTCTTTAAAAAACGTTAAACAAGCCCATTTTCCATTTTTTAGGCATAAAGATACTTTACAGCATATTCAAATATGAAAATGTAAGTAGTTGCCGATTTTATTTTTTGTAGAACTTTGCAGGTTGTATTACTTATAGGAGTATGAAATTGTAAAAATATGTTGTTTAAAGTTGTTAGAAATTAGGCTGTGTGGAGGTATTGTTTGTTTGTAATGCTAAAGTTTAAATGTTTGTAAATAAATATTTGTTTACGTGATTTATTAGCTTTGACATCCTACACTTTAGCGTCACCATTAAGCCAGAAACAGAAGCTTGTATGGCGACTATTAAACAAAGGTTTATCCGCCGTTACAATCGCCAATAAACTAAACACCACACGTCAATTCGTTAACCAAACTAAACTATCAGCAGAAGCCAAACTATCAACTACACTACTAGATGTAGCACAAGCAAACGATCTGCAAGTCACTAAACTTTACCCCAAAAGCGGCATGCTCCTAGCGTATCATCCAGCACTAAAATGCAAAGTAATACTCACATACAGCACTAACTATGGCATAAAGGTCTGGTACTGGCACGATAACCCCGAAGAAGTCACAGACCCCATATTTTTAAACCAAACACGCCAATACCTAATAGACATCATAAAAGAAAGATGCATAGAAATCGAGGACACAGACAAAATTCACCCATCCAAGATAGCACATCAATTTTTCTCAAAACTCATGCCCGAACTAAAAACATAAAATAAAAAGAGCCAAAACAACAACAAAAGACAAAAAAAATGTGCCACAAATAAACCCAACACTTAGCGCATAAAAACTCAAAAGAACACACATAACATATTTTCAGAATTGAAAAAATCCATAAGCATACCGATAACCCACAAACAAATTATTCAGAGGCACCTCTTAAATATGTTTTAGACCAGCGCAGAATCCACACAATGCAGCCGTCCACCTATAACAGATACCTCAGTGCCATCTATGTAAAGTTGAGGGAAAGACACATAAAGAGACCCCACATCATCACCAATAACTTTTAGCACATATGTAAAGTGACCACAGCAGCCACAACAGCCATAACCACTATTTTGGAGCCCGTTGTTTCCGCTGACGAGTTGAAAGTTGCTCTCAGAGTATGAATCAACTATGTCCACTTGTTGCACAAACCTGTCAGATGCACAACCAGGCCAGTACACACTGACTTGCACTTCAAGTTCGTCACCAATTTTTGGCATTGATGTACAGTTGATGGTTCGTTCGAAATATGTTGGTGTAATGCCATTGTTGTCAGTATAGCAGATAAGTGCATTTGCACCCAAAAAAGTGACGATAGACAAACCAACCAACGTTATTAGGATAATCGCCAACCAAATTGGACGTCTCCAAATAGATTTGGACTGATTATTAGCACAGGCTATACTGGATGTTTTGGGAAGCCAACCAAGTATCTTTTCGTGTTTTTTATTCAACATACAACATCTGTAAACATAAAAGTATTTACAAATATTTAACTGTTTTCTTCAACTCAAACATATGGCTTTTTCAGAAAAAATTGCAAGCACGCCGCAAGCACATTTTTTGGGCATCACACGTATTTAATTAAGCCCAAGTCATTACTGTATACAATAGTTTTTGGAAATATTATTTGTGTCAGCTCTCTATTGCGCTCATGTTTTCGTAGATAATGTTGATAGTTGTTATTGCTATAAGATGGGTTATGCTTTAGAAGATCAGCACTCAAACGTAAAGTCTGGCGATTCAACTCCAGTTATGGCTATTGATGTTGTTGGGGAAAAGAAATACTGCAGCACCTGCACCCGTCTCCTGTGCATGACAAAACAGGGTTTTGTAACTATTGTACCGTGAGTCGACACTAAAAGACCATTGGGAGACAAAAAAAGCAGTGAAACGTTGTTTGTTATCTTTTATCATGTAGGCACGTAGTGTATATAAGTAGCTGTTTTTTGTTTTAGCATAAAAAAAGAAGGAAATGATGTATATGAAATATGAGTATAAATGTGTACGTGTTTTTGGTTGGAGCGAAAGACGAACAAAAATATTAAATGAGTATGCTAATGACGGTTGGGAATTTATGAATTCGTATGGCATTTTTCACTATTTTAAAAGAGAAGCAATTGTTAAATAAAAAGTGTAGCCTGTAATATAATTCCGCCTTCGGAATACCCCATAAATACCTTAAAGCACTTGTCTGTTTGTTTGTGGCGGCATATTCCTTTACAGTACACGTCCTCCTTATTTCATTTTGGCTCAATGTTTTTCGCCGAAAACAGTCAGCGAATCAACAATTAAGGATATGCCGCCACATCCTCACCCTTTTTCGCCAGACACAATTAACAGAACTATTTAAAAAAAATCAGGCAACACAAAATATACTCTTACAAGCTACTGAATTAGGTTTGGGCACTTGCTGGGGCGGCATATATCCAAAAGAGGATTAAGCTGTCGTCCAGCGTTCGCCCTCGCATATAGGCCAGCGGGGCTACCTCGATATTTCCGCGTTCCAAATATTTTTGAAAGTTTTCGCTCCCGATCATGTCAAAAAGGGCGTCATACAGGGGGCGCAGGTAGGGGTCCACCTTGTTTTGCATGTCCCCGGGCAAAAAGCCAAGTTTTTCGCCGGCCTCCACCGC
>JAITBW010000151.1 GCA_031283385.1 Nitrososphaerota archaeon | reverse complement strand
TAGGCATAATATAGAAAATGGAAGGTTTATCGGTCTTTGGGTGTTTCCCAGAGTTGCATTTTTTCTTTTTTCATTTCGGATCGTTTGCGTTGTAGGAATTTGTAGACGGTTTTGTGTTCACAGCCTTCAATTATCATTTGAACTGCGTTTCGGGCTATATTAGCTTCTTCATAGCTTCCAATTATGCCTACAGTATGGCCATAAATGGTAACGTTTGCTTCTGTTAATTCCTCTATTAATCGTCGTGTTTTGCCTTCGGAACCGATAATTCGGCTTTTTACACGTCGTATGTCAGCTTCAGAGCGTCCAAAAACTATGCGTAAATCTATAAGGTCAAAAACGTCATCTTCATTTCGTATTAAACGAAATGCCACGTCAGGTGCAAAGCCTCTGCCAATAGCTGTGACGAGATCTTTTGCTCGGAGTAGCATAGATGGGTCATCTTGGTCTTTGGCTAATTTTATGGTTATGCCGCCGTCTTCGCTGTCAACTTCAAGAGCTATTTTCATATGTTTTTCTACGTACAGCTTTGTTTTACCCTCTGAACCTAATAGTATGCCGACACGTTCTTTAGGTATTCTTATAAAGGAATTAAGATTAAACATTATTTTCCAACGACCTGTTTTTGTAATTCTTCAACGGGTATAGTATTTACATTTAACTTATTAAAGAACCTATTTAGATTAGTTAAATCCCTTGTTAACATAAAATTAGACATAGGATGCTCAATAGAGACAGATTGAGACATGTCAATAATTACCGGTTTATTTTTCCACATTAAAATATTATATTCACTAAGGTCACCATGAACAAGTTTAGCCTTCTGATAAAGACGTTTAATGTTAGTAACTAACAATTTGTATACACGCTCAGGATTTTCAGGAAGAACCTCTTTAAGAGACGGCGCGCTCTCACCGTTTTTACCTATAAACTCCATAACTACAACATTACTTTTCACAGCAATAGTTTTAGGAACACTCACCTTAGCCTGACGAGCCTCTTCAAGATTACGAAACTCTTTCTGAGCCCAAACAGCAAACAATGAACGCGTATCACGTCGGACATTTTTAAATCTAGGATCCCCTTCAATATACTTGAGTATACCCTTCTTAAACTCAGCCGAAGACGTTAAATAAATTTTTACAGCTAAATCATCATCCGCTCTATTTTTACCCCAATAAACACGAGCCTCTTTACCACTACTAACTACGCCGTTAACCTCATACAAAACACCCGCGTTTAATAAGCTAAAAACAACAAGACGAGTAGCCTGATCGAAAACCTCTTCTACCGTAGCACGCTCATTAGCCCTGTCATGATGTAACATTTTATCTCTGCGTTCTATACGCTTCTCGTTATACTCAAGACGCTCACGAACTTTACGAGACATAATAAATTACACATAAAACAGTAGAATAAACAAAAAATACCCCGTCAAAAAAATAAATTAAAGAGTTAATAACCCTTTACGCCTCAAATTGTCCGCTTGCGAATGCGTATAACGCCAAACAACATCAGCGCGCGTCTCCTTCTGAAAATCCCAAGGAGCAACAATAACTATGTCACCCTCACGAATCCAAACACGACGCTTCATTTTACCACAAATCCTACAAAGCCTATCAGCCCCATCCTGACACTTTACTTGAATACGATCAAACCCAAGCAACTTTGTAACAACACCTAAAACCTCACCTTGTCCAGGATAGACTGCTTCACTAATTTCGCCTTCACTTAAGACTTTTTTCTTGCCCAAACTATAACCTTCTATTATTACTTTAAATGAATGTAATTACGTTACTTAAAAGCATGTTCATCAAAAAAACCAATTTCACAAAAAAGTTTCAACACAACGTATAAAACATCACAAGTTTAAAATGGAAAAATGTTTAACTCTTCCGCTCCAACTGTTACTTATGAGATTTTAACATTTTTTTCAAGAATTTCCCTGTGTAAGACACTTCATTTAGAACTATTTCTTCAGGTGTTCCTTGCGCTAAGAGCTGCCCGCCTGCTGCACCACCTTCTGGACCAAGATCAACTAATTGGTCACAGCTTTTAATGACGTCTAGGTTGTGTTCTATGATAAATACTGTGTTGCCGTTGTCTACTAGGCGGTTTAGAACTTTTATGAGTCGTTTGGTGTCATCGAAGTGTAGTCCTGTGGTGGGTTCGTCTAGCATGTAGACTATGTGGCCTTGTTTGTTTTTGCTGAGTTCTCGTGTTATTTTTATGCGCTGGCTTTCTCCGCCTGATAGGGTTGTTGAGCTTTGACCTAGTTTTATGTATCCTAAGCCTACGTCGTCTAGTGTTTTTAGTTTGCGTGCTATTTGTGGTGTGTTTTCGAAGAATTTTAGGGCTTCTTCTACGGTCATGTCAAGTATTTCTGCTATGTTTTTGTTTTTGTATTGTACAGTTAGGGTTTCTTTATTGTAGCGTTTACCTTTGCATTCGCTGCATTGAACGTAAACGTCGGGTAAGAAGTTCATTTCTATGCGTATTACGCCGTCGCCTTGGCAGTTTTCGCATCTGCCGCCTTTTACATTGAAGCTAAATCGGCCTTCTTTGTATCCGCGTGCTTTAGCTTCTTTTGTGGCTGCAAAAATTTTGCGGATTTCGTCGAAGAGTTTTGTATAAGTTGCGGGGTTGCTTCTTGGGGTGCGTCCTATGGGGTCTTGGTCTATTACTATTACGTTTCGTATTATTTTGGGGATGTCAATTTGTTCATGTTTGCCGACTTTGTCTATGTATTCTCCAAATATTTTGCGCATTTGGGGGATGACTGTGAGATTCATTAGTGTGCTTTTGCCGGATCCTGAGACTCCTGTGATGCCGCATAGGATGCCTATGGGTAATTTTACGTTTAGATTTTTTAGATTGTTTTCTGTTACACCCTTGACAGTTATGTAATCTATAGGGATTCTGCGGTTATTAGGAACGTCAATGCCTAATTCGCCTGAGAGATATTTTCCGGTTAGACTACGTTTATTTTGCATGACTTTTTCAGGGGGTCCCTCAGCTACTATAAAGCCGCCATGTACGCCTGCGCCAGGTCCCATGTCTACAAGATAATCCGCGTTGCGCATTGTTTCTTCATCGTGTTCAACGACTATTAATGTGTTGCCTAAGTCGCGTAGTCGGTGTAGTGTGTTAATTAATTTAGCATTATCTCTCTGATGTAATCCTATGCTAGGTTCGTCAAGAATGTAGAGAACGCCCATTAGGTTGCTGCCTATTTGTGTTGCAAGGCGTATTCTTTGTGCTTCGCCTCCTGATAGGGTTTTAGCGGCGCGTGATAGGGAGAGGTAACCTAGTCCTACGTTAATTAGAAAGCCTAGACGTGAGTTTATCTCTTTTAGTACCTGTTTGGCTATTGTTAATTCTTTTTCGTTTAGTTTTTCAGGTAGGTTTTGGAAGAATTCTCCGGCGTTTTCTATAGATAAGTCTGTTACGTCAATTATGCTTTTGTTTTGAATTTGAACTGCTAAAACCATGGGTTGTAAGCGTTTTCCTTGACAGCTGTTGCAGGGGCGTGCTGTCATGAATTTTTCTATGTCAGTTTTGCGCCAGTCGCTGCCTGTTTGGCGGTATAGTCGCATAGTTTGAGGTATTACTCCTTCCCAGCCGTCTTTCATCCACATATGTGCGCCGTTTGACCATTTGCCTTTTACGGGTTCTTGGTCGCCGTAAAGTAGTATGTGTAGTTGTTTTTTTGTAAAGTCTTTAAGGGGTGTGAATACGTCGAAGTCATGTTTTTTGCCTACGGCGGCGAGTTGTTGTATGCGCCATGAGAGGTCCATTTTGCCGTAAATGGATAGGCCGCCGTCCATAATGGATATTGTATTGTCGGGTATTATTTTGTCTGGTGTTACCTCAGTTATTTCGCCTAAGCCGTGGCATGTTGGGCAGGCGCCCCAGGGGGAGTTGAAGCTGAACATGCGGGGTTCTAGGCTTTCGAACATTATTTCTGGATGATTGGGGCATGCGCCAAATGTGCTATATGTGGTTGCTCCTTCAAAGCTTTCGAGTTCTTTCTTTTTGTTTACTGCTGTAGCGTCTGCGGCGTCGATTATTATCATGGTGCCTTTGCCTGTTTTTAGTGCGTTTTCAACGGCTTCTGCTATTCTGGAGTGCTCATCATCAGATATGGTAACGGTGTCTATAACTATGTCTATCCAGTGTTTTTCGTATCTTACCAGTTTGACTTCGTCTTTTATGGTTTCTGTTTCGTAAATTTTTTGGTCTACACGTATTTTTGTGTAGCCTTCTTTTTTGAGGTCTTCAAAAATTTGTTCATGTGTGCCCTTCATGCCGCGTATAATGGGTGCTAGGAACATGAGTGTTTTTGTTTTTTCCTGCATGATTAAACGGGTAATGTTTTCGGGGCTTTGAGGGTGTATGCTGCTGCCGCATTTTGGGCAGTGATGTGTTCCTATGCGGGCAAATAGTAAACGTAGATAATCATAAATTTCTGTTACTGTGCCTACGGTGCTACGTGGGTTTTTGCTGGTGCTTTTCTGCTCTATGCTTATAGCGGGAGATAAGCCGTCTATGGAGTCTACGTCAGGTTTATCCATTAAGCCTAAGAATTGTCTAGCATATGCGCTTAAGCTTTCAACATAGCGTCGTTGGCCTTCAGCGTATATAGTGTCAAATGCAAGAGTAGATTTGCCTGAACCAGATAAGCCAGTTACCACTATTAACTTGTTTCTAGGCAATTCCAAGTCAATGTTTTTCAAATTATGCTCCCGTGCGCCTTTAACAGAAATAGAGTCCCGCATAACATTTCAACCTAAATCTTAAGCCAAAATTAGCTGCTAACGTTTTAACTTTATTGCATAATACATGTAGATTTAGCGATAAAATCGGAATTCTCGATATGCATTAATGATGGTAAATTTGTGTAAAAATGTCTGTAATCTGTCATTGTATTGGCGCAGTGCTAAATGGGTAACATAGGTGAAAAAGAACAATAGGTTTTTTACGTTAAACCTGCAAATTTTTCAGTTTTCTGCTCATGTTTCTGTTTTTCAGCTAAATCTTTACTTAACGAATTTAATGCATCTCTAAGCTCTATGGCTTTCTCAAAATCCAACATTTGAGCTGCTTCACGCATTTTTGCATCTATCTCTATAATCTGCCGTTCTATATCTGACTTTGTCAAATGCTTACTGCCCTTAATTACGCCTTCTTTCTCTGATACCTTTTTGATAATCGTTTGAGGAACTATACCATGTACCGTATTGTAGCGTTGTTGGAATTTGCGACGATAAATAGTAAGTTCCATAGCACGTCTAATGCTTCGTGTTAGAACATCTGCATACAATATAACGCGTCCATTTTGATTTCTAGCGGCTCGTCCAATAGTTTGAATTAAACTACGCTCATCACGAAGAAAACCCTCCTTATCAGCATCTAAAATAAATATAGTTGCAACTTCAGGAATGTCTAAACCCTCACGCAGCAAATTAATGCCAACAAGAATGTCAAAGTCACCTATACGCAGCTGCCTTACAAGCTCAATACGATCAAGACTATCAATTTCACTATGCATATAACGAACACGAAAACCTTCTTTAACAAGATAATCCGCAAGATCCTCAGCCATACGTTTCGTCAATGTTGTTACTAAAACTCGATTACCCTGCGCAATTGTTTTCTTAGCTTCCTGCATTAAATGCTGCATCTGATGCTCAATAGGATGCACCTCAACCTCAGGATCTAGCAAACCAGTTGGTCTGGTGATTAACTCCACAGCAGGTCCACTTTTCTTCAGCTCATACTCCGCAGGAGTTGCAGATACAAAAAGTGTTCGCCGCATTTTTTGTTCAAATTCTTCAAATTTAAGAGGACGATTATCCAAAGCACTTGGAAGTCGAAAACCAAAATCAACCAAGTTTTTTTTACGAGAATAATCACCATTATACATAGCATGCGCTTGAGGAATAGTTTGATGACTTTCATCAATAATTAACAGATACTCCTTGGGAAAATAATCCATTAAAGTAAACGGCGGCTCCCCTAAGTTGCGTCCATCGAAATGTCGACTGTAATTTTCAATACCTGTGCAAAATCCAAGTTCGTTTATCATTTCCAAGTCGTAATTAACACGTTGTTTAAGTCGTTGTGCTTCTAATGGGGGTAAAATTTGAAGTCTCTCGTCTAGCTCTTGACGAATTTGTGCTAGGGCTCTTTCGTGTTTTTCTTGAGGTACTACATATTGTCTGGCTGGGTAAATAGTGATAGCGTCTATAGTTACTTTAACGTCGCCTGTTATGGCATTGACTTCTTTAATTTTTTTAACTTTGTTGCCTTCAAATTCTATACGGATGATATCTTTTTCATAAGCTGGTACGACATCAATTATGTCGCCTCTAACACGGAATCGTCCAGCTTCTAGAAATGTGTCATCACGTTCATATTGCATGTCAACAAGGCTTACAATTAACTTTTGACGGCTTAGCTCTTTACCGATTTGCAAATTTACAGCTAAACTTTTAAAATCCTCAGGGTTGCCCAGACTGTATATGCAGCTGATGCTTGCAACAATTATAGTGTCATTTCGGCTAACTAAGCTAGATACTGCATGCATGCGCATTTTTTCTATCTGATCATTTACTGTTGAGTCCTTTTCAATATACATATCCTGTGCTGGTAGATATGACTCAGGTTGATAGTAATCATAAAAACTGATGAAATACTC
>JAITBW010000143.1 GCA_031283385.1 Nitrososphaerota archaeon | reverse complement strand
AAAAGAGTAAAACATTGTTTAAGCTATATTCTTAACATAAAAACGTTTTTAAATTAAAACGGCAATGACTAAACCGAGACATTAAATGATACCAAAATATTTCTTCCTAACAAAAGGAGTTGGAAAACATAAAGAACAACTCCAATCATTCGAACTAGCCCTACGAGAAGCAGGCATTCAAATGTGCAACCTAGTCGCAGTATCTAGTATTGTACCACCGGGATGCGAACGATTATCTAAAGAAAAAGGCTTAAAAAAAATACATCCAGGAGAAATCACCTTCGTAGTCATCGCGCGCAACGCAACAAATGAGCCACACCGCCAAGTCGCATCATCAGTCGGCGTAGCCATACCCTCAAACAAAGACCAATACGGATACCTAAGTGAACACCACAGCTTTGGAGAAACAGACGAAGTTGCAGGCGACTATGCAGAAGACCTAGCAGCTACAATGCTAGCAACAACAATGGGCATACAGTTCGACCCCGCAACAGCCTGGGATGAACGCAAAAAAATCTTTAAAACCACGGGGTTAATCATCAAAACATCAAACTGCACACAATCAGCGCAAGGAGACAAAAACGGTCTATGGACCACAACAGTCTCAGCAGCAGTCTTTGTCCCACCATAAAAACATAAACAGTAAAACCCACAAAACCTTTTTCCTATTCTCGCTCCAACTTAGTACAGTACAATTTATCTACTTGTTTAGTTCCTGCTCCATCGCTACAGCTAAGAGTTGCCACATTTCTGAATCTTTTTTACATAGCATTTTTGCAAGTTGTAACTTTTCTTCAGACGTCAAAGAGCCTTTTTCATGTTCAACCTGCAGAGCCTCATAATTTAGATGACAACCACTTGGGTCGGGCAAAATTTCATAGCGAAACTGAGAATATTTTGTTGACCCAGTTATATGCGTTAGAACCCAACTTAACTTGCTAGGGTAGAGGTGTACTAGTTTTTGCTTCTCAACAACAACACTATTATCAGCTCGAAGGATATCTTTCAAAAGAATTAATCCCTCAGATAGAGAAACAACTTGTCGTTCAGTAATGATGCCTCCTAAAAGTTGCGGATCCTGCGGCGAAAAATCTGTACACCACAAATACGCCTGATTAGGCAAAACAGAAAAATGCTGACTAAACCTGTAGCAAACAGTAACGGACATAATTACCAATAAGCATATCCGGTATTTAGTGATTATGTTAACTGAAAAAATCAGACATTTTCTTCTGATAAAGAGCCTGCTTTAAAAGTTCACTCTGCCTTATCCACCTACCTAAAGGAATCTCAAAACGAGTACTAATATGCTGAAGAGCCTCAGGCAAAGTTTTAAATTTAAAAGGCTTTTGACGCATAGCATTTCGCACATTTTCCCTAACCTGCCAAACACCAACAGGCATAATATAACCAGGTCGCGCTTCACGAAGCACCACCACTGTCGCCTGACGCCGCTCCTTAACTAATAACTCACAAGTTGCAAGCCGCGCAGAATAATAACAACCACCAATTGACGCATACGTTGTACGCCCACTATTACCTTCCCAATCTGAAAAAATAGCAACATTTTTACCAGCAGGATTCCAAACAGTCCCAGGATACCACGCCTCCATAGTCTCATAACTATACTTAGCAGGAATCATTAAAATCTCAAACACATTATCAAGATACACAGATTCATATACCCTATACTCATTTATCTCAGGAAAAAGCTTAACCTGCTCACGAAGACTCTTTGAAAGAATATCATCAACAGCCGTTATACTCCAACGCGTAGGAACAAGACGACGACTCTTCTCAAGACCAAACGCTCCAACACTAAAAGCCTTCTGAATTTTAGTAACTATAACCCCACGATTATAAAGCTCTAACACGGCATTAGTAGATTTAAGATCAGTATCATAGTAAGCCTTCTCTATGTTCCGCTCATAACGAGCATTACCAACACGTATATCCCGAATAGGCGCAGAAGGACCAAAAGGCTGCACATCATCATCCAAAAAAATAGAACCCATAGGCTTCTTAGTTAAATTTAACTCCATATCCACACTATTATCAGCTAAAGCTAACTCACGAGTAGCCTCAAAAATTTTTCCAGCACCAAAAATATTTGCCACATTAACTCTATGCTTACCACGCACTAGCAGAGAACGAAAACCTACAATTTCATCAATAGACTTACCAAACCACTGTTCAGGTAAATCGTAAATGCTGGTATCCTCATATACAGGCGGCACAAGAGGACCAACATACACATTTGGATAACCAACTCTACCTATAAACACGCTAGGCGGCGACATACCGGCAATATCCTGATTAGATAAAAGAGGAACACTCTTGTTAAAATAATGCACTTTAACCATTATCGGACAACGAGTCTTACCACAAAGATTACGCGCACCCTTACAAATAACACATAAACTATCCTGACTACCACGAGCCACAATAGGACCATCATCTTCAACACTTGTATGCTTCAGAACATCCTTTAACCAATTATCAGTTGGACGCACATTATTATACGACGAAGACTTAGCAACGAAAGACATCAGCATTGATAAACTAACAGACACTGATATGCTTTTTCCACAAACAAACACCTACAACCCAAAAACAACAAAACACTACTACCATTCAATAAATACGAAAACAAATCTTCCTGCTTAACTATTTTCAGATACGAACATGATTTTTACGTCTTTCCACAAGACCAAGTTTAGAAAATTAACTTGAAGAATAACAGCCTAAAACAGAAGAGTGGCGCTCGGGCCGGGATTCGGACCCGGGTCCTACGGGCGACAGCCGCATATACTAGACCGAACTATACTACCCGAGCTCTTAAACGCCGAAACAATACATACCATTAGACTAATTAACCTTTCTCGAGAAAAAATACTGAACACAAAATAGCAGCAGCATAAAAAAAGAGATAACATTTACAGACGCTAAAGGGTAACAAACATTTATGTTTAAAACAGCAAGTTGAATAAAACAGGAATGTTGTCAACATTTTTGTACTCAACATAGTAAACATGCGCTACATAAGCCAATGCATGCTGGAAATAGTAAAGCTTTTTTAACAAACTATTTATTTACGTTTTAAGTAGAAAAAGGTAAATTCGCAGTCCAGTCATAGCACATTTGAGCTTATCTTAGCCTCTAACAATAGGTTTATGTTACGATAGCTTTTTAAAGTGCGTTATTGACTCTAAGGATTGCAATAAAGCGGGATTGACGTTCAAAAAATGGTAAGAAAAGCACGAATACGCCTCACAAGTACCGATTACGGTAAACTTGAAGAAGTATGTGAGGAACTCAAAAGCATAGCAACAAAAACAGGTGTAAAGATCAACGGTCCAGTACCACTACCAACAAAACGCCTACGGGTTCCAGTTCTTAAAACACCCTGTGGAGAAGGCACAACTACATGGGACAGATGGGAAATGCGCATACACAAACGCTTAATTGACATAGACTCTGAAGAACGTGTCATGAGACGCATCATGCGCATACGCGTACCAGAAGAAGTACACGTAACCATAGAACTAATCTAAATAAACAAGAAATTTTTCTTTAACTCTCTTTTAACGAGTTCCATCAATACCCTTCTTGTATAAGGCCTTATCAACTACGCGAGCAGCTAAATTGTGTTTATGCGCTGATTTCCTAAGAGCCAACAACAATGTTTGATAATTTAGCGCGGTAAACAAATTTGAAGGCGCATTACCAAGCATTGGCTTCCAAACACGCACATCAAAAAAGCCATAATTTTTTGGATCAAAAAACATCAAAATTACACTAACAATAACAGGAGTAACTCCTTCAAGAGTAGACAAACAATTCATACGATAAAGATCACTACCATCAGGTAAATTAAAAACCTGACTAGAAACACGCTCTACATTTTCATCACTATTACGATTTACCAATTCTACAGCACGCACACGCTTATCAGGCTCATTTCGAAACACCCAATCAACAACAGCCACTAAATCAGCTTTAGTCATAAACTTATTTTTACGAAACTTGAAACCTAACTCACGCTCACGCTGCGCCAAAAACCCATAGGCCTTATCATATTTACGACTCCAAAGCAAATAGTCAGCTTTATCCAAACTCAATACACAACAACAAACTAAACAAGGTTACATTTTTGCTTTTTCATAAACTATACCAAAAAACAAGAACCCACACCATATTTTGCTCAGGCAAACATAAAACTTGAGATCAGCATAGCTTCCTATTCAAAAGTGTTTTCAAACAGAAAAAGAGTTACTGTTTCCTCTTGTTTTTTACTTTTTTATGTCGCTTAAGAGCTTTATTTGGTCTGTGTTGCTTCAAACATTTCTTGCAGTACACAGGCTTATCAGTTTTTGGTTGAAATGGTACCTCGCAATCACTACCACAGTCAACACAAACTACCTTGTAAATTTG
>JAITBW010000104.1 GCA_031283385.1 Nitrososphaerota archaeon | reverse complement strand
AGCAAAGATTACAGAGACGGCATGGAAAAAGCACAAGAAGCATTAACCTCAGGCAAAGCATTAACTCAGCTGAATCATTTAGTCAATCAATAAATAATTTTGAAAAGCCAAAAATATTCAGCATCAGATACGTACGAAAAAAGTCATTTGACAGGATATCTAAAGAAGGCAAGCTGGAAGTTACTTTTTTTATCAGTTTATGCCAGCATATTTTCGCCGTAGAGGTTATTTAATTGTCCTTTTTTCAAGCGGCGTTGGTTCATGATATGAGGTATGTCGTTGATAATTTTGAAAATTTCGCGGAGTACTGTTGGTAAGAGAGATATGCTTATTACTATTATCCAGTGGGCACTGTCGATATCAGAGAGTCCAAAGATGTGATTAATTGGTAAGGCTACTAGTGATAGAAGTAATATTGCCATGGATAGAGCACCTATGAGTAGGGGTTTGTTGTCCAATAGGGCTGTTTTGAAGAGAGATTTTGAACTGCGTACGTTAAATACGTGTAGTACTGAAGATAATCCTGTTACTAGGAAGGCCATTGTTCGTCCTATTTCTATTGATGGTGCAGATGCTCCGGATACTGTGACAAATGCGCCTATGTAGAAGCCTAGTAATGTTGCAATGGCGCAGGCGATGGTTTGTTGGAAAATGAGACGGAATAAGCCGTCGCTAAATAGGCTTTCATTGCGTTTTACTGGTTTGTTACTCATCAAGTTAGGATCAGATACTTCGCGTGAAAGATTTATGCCAGGTATACCGTCGCCTAATAGGTTGATTATAAGTAACATAATTGGCGTTAGTAGAATGCCCCAACCGGCCATTTGGGCAAAGAGCATAGCTATTATTTCGCTCAAGTTGCAGACTAGTAGGAAATAAATTGTTTTTCTGATGCTTGCGTAAACATTTCTGCCTTCATTTACAGCTTCAACTATAGTTGCAAAGTTGTCGTCTGTTAGTATTATATCAGAGGCGCTTTTAGCTACTTCTGTGCCGCTTTTACCCATTGCTATGCCAATGTCGGCGGCTTTTAATGCGGGAGCGTCATTTACGCCATCGCCTGTCATGGCGACAACTTCGCCGTTAGCTTGCCAAGCGGTTACAATGCGAAGTTTATCTTCAGGTGATACTCTTGCGTAGACGGAAATGTTTCTAACGGTGTCTCGTAGTTCTGTGTCAGATGTTTCTGCAAGTTGCGCTCCAGTTATAACGTTTTGACCATCTGATAATATGCCTAATTCTTTGGCAATTGCAGTAGCAGTTGTAGCATGGTCACCGGTGATCATTACAGTGCGTATACCGGCTTTCTTTGCCTTCAATATAGCAATTGCCGTATCAGGCCGTGGGGGATCAATTAAGCCTACAAGGCCTAGTAATGTGACGTCATGTTCTAGCTCTTCTAATTTACTATGATCAGGTAACTCTTCAACATGCTTACCGGCTAGAGCTATAACTCGCATGGCTTTTTCAGCGAATGCGTCATGTACACCTTGAGCTGTTTTCAAGTCAGTGGGAAAATCAGCAGAGAGATGTAAACGATCAAATGCTCCCTTAGTTAATACAATGTAACCAGAGGTTTTGTCTTTTAAGACAACAGTCATCATTTTTCGCTCGGAGGAAAACGGAATTTCTGCCACACGCGGATACTCCGCCTGCGCTTCAGTTAAACAAAAACCTTTTTCATTCAAAAGTCTAAGTATGCCAATTTCTGTGGCATTACCTACATATCTCTTGTTTTCAGTTTCATCTATCTCAGATGTGGCATTACCTGCCATAGCTAAAATTTTTAGAAAACCATTTTGTTCCTCAGAAAATTCATCCTCATCCGTAAAAGATGCTCCACCACAAATCCAAAGCTGTTTAACAGTCATACGATTCTGAGTAAGTGTCCCAGTTTTATCTGAACAAATTACCGAAGTATTACCCAAGGTCTCAACTGCAGGAAGCTTTCGAATTAAAACGTGCTTCTTTACCAGCTTCTGCACACCGTTTGTCAAAGTTAGCGTAACAATCAGTGAAAGCGTCTCAGGAACTGCAGCTACTGCTAAAGATATAGCAATAAGCAACATGTGACCAAAATCAGTGCCGTCTCGTAAACCTACGGCTAATAAAAAGAATGCAGAGATAACAGCTATCCAACAAATAGTTTTACCAAGCTGATCAAGACGCAACTGCAGAGGCGTTCGCACTTGTTTACTGCTCTGCAGAAACTCTGCAATTTGCCCCATCTGAGTATCCATACCTGTGGCAGTAACCACGGCAGTACAGTGTCCCGCTGTCACAACACACCCAGTAAATACCATGTTACGCTGATCGCTCAAGGACATATTTCCAGAAAGCTCAGTTAAAGCATCTTTCTCTGAGGGCTCACTCTCACCTGTCAAAGTAGACTCATCAGAAAAAAACCCTGTTGATTCAAGTAACCGTGCATCAGCAGGCACAACGTTACCAGTCTCCAAAACAATAATATCACCAGGCACCAATTCAGCAGCAGCAATACTCTGCCTAACCCCATCGCGCACAACAAAACAATAAGGAGCACCCAACTTTTCCAGTGCCTCAAGAGCCTTCTCAGCCTTACCCTCATGAGTAATCGCTAAAATAACATTAAGAATAACTATAGACAAAATAGCAATAGGCTCAATAACAGTAGAACCCTCACGAATAGCAAGAGAAAAAGAAAAAGCCGTAGCAATCAACAATATAATAATAGAAACATCTTTAAGCTGATACAAAACCCTCTGAAACAGTCCCACCTTTTTAGGCGGCTGCAACACGTTACGCCCTTTACTCATCTGCCGCCTACGAATTTGCTCTTTGGATAAACCATCAACAGGATCCACATCTAGCTTTTCTAGCACAGACTGAATATCTAACTCATGCCAGTTAGTTTGATGACCCTGCTTCCTGTTTCCCATAAGCGTTTATCTCTTTACAGTAACTCAATAACGTTGAATAAGACTCGTAAATTAGTATACACTCCTATAAACTGTTCTATATATCAGCTTTCCCTAAATCACACAAATACGTCCATTAAGACAACAAACAACACAATTTTTTTCAAAAAAACATCCCATACTAACCGATCACTTTGCTCAAACAGTTAATTACAAATTCAAAAAAAGAAAAACAACACTTTCCCCCTCTACTGTGTGAGCAACTTTAAGAAACTGCTAAAAGAAAAAAAGAGTAGTCCATCAACAGGAGTCCATTTTGTCACGAAATATCGTTAAACGAAACGTACAAACATTCGCCAGTATTAAAAACATATTAGTAATAGGTATAATAGCATATTCCTAATAAAAAACATGGCAAAAACAAGGCAGGAAAAACAAATGAAAGTATCACCTTATTTAATTTTCAACGGAAATTGTGTTGAGGCAATTAAACTCTACGAAAAAGCGTTTAACACAAAGGCTAATAATTTTTGTCAATACAAAGACGCTCCACCATCAAAAGATTATCCAATACAGCCCGGTACAGAAGAATTAGTTATGCACTGCATACTCCCAATAGGCAATAGCACAATTTACCTTTGCGACACTACACCTGACCGATCCACCACTTTTGGCAATGGCTCCTTTGCCTGTGTAGAACTGCAAACAGCAGAAAATGTCAAGACCGCATTTGAAATTCTAAAAGAAAACGGAAAAGCATTCTGCGAAGCACAGGAAACATTTTGGAACAAATGCTATGCAGAACTCGAAGACAAATTCGGCCTTAAATGGACTATCATGATTGAAGAATGCGCCTGCAACGATGGATGCTCTAGCGGCTATAACCCAAATTGCACTTGCACCTCAAACGAATGCCATTGCAGAGAAAACCCAAACCCCTAACTATTTTTAGGTAACTCAGGTTTCATATGAAAAACCAAAAAGTGACACAGAAATCCCATGTTTTTAGACAGGGTGGTTAACTATATTCTGACATTGGATAAAAAAAATAATATCTCAAATCCATATTGTGACACCTCCTAAATGTAGATCCAAATTACCAACGAGGAAAACACAAAAGCAAAACACACAAAAAAACCTAACAACGATTCATCTGCAACCTAACGGCTACAGTATTCCCGTCAAGTTTTAAAGAAAACCAAATATTAATAATATTACTGTGACTACTACCCCCAGCAACAAAAGACCATTTGCCATACTCGCGTCCCTATCTTTAACAGCTACATACCCAACAATACCCCCTAAGAGAGCAAAGAACAACGGTAACAGATACCATACTCCACTGGGTTTTTCTGTAATTGAGGTTTTTCCTTCTAAGATAAAAGGTGTATCAGTAGACTTATACAAGTCAAAATTAGGTCATGCCTCAAACTAGTTTATAAGTGAAGGGTCCTTGTTATTTTGATGATTAGTTGTGGTAAAAGTATCTGTAAAATGCATACATTGCAGAAGTGAAGCTGTAGTAAAGATGGG
>JAITBW010000070.1 GCA_031283385.1 Nitrososphaerota archaeon | reverse complement strand
CTCCTCAAAAGACTGCGGCTTTTGCTTTCTCGAAAGCGCAGTTGTAGTTACCTCAGCAAGCTGATTAAGCGTCAATTCCAACATTGACATATTATCGCGCAGATTTTCCTTCCTTAAACCCTTCAAATTCTTATACTGCCTTGCCGACAATCCCGCCCAAGCCTTGGTAATTTCATCAGTCAAAATAGCAAACTCTGCACCCTGCTTTACACCTCTCACACTCCACTCATCCGTTAAATCCTTCCTTGCATGAATAGCCTGCAACCGCTGATTAATCCACTCACGAGAATACCCCTTCCTTGCATACGTAACAAGAGCACGATCAATCGTCAATTCAGGATCAATTGTTTCATCAATCATCTGCTTGCCAACCATCGCAAGCCATATTTTGAAAGGCTCTGCTTTTGGTGATGGTATAGACTGAATAATGCGCAAAATGCCTTCAGTATCTGCAACATCTGTGTTGTAATATTTGCCGTCTGCCGACTGCATTTTCAGTTGACTACAAATTGTAGTCAACTCATTTCCTTCTTGCATTAGGCGCGTTTTTAACACACTCCAATATTTACGCGCGCTATCATGCGTCGGTTGGTTGGTCAACACATCAATGACATCAACAATAGAGAAATACCATTCCTCTTTCTCCTCATCCCAAGCTGTGCGAACACGCTTATTTTCAAAAAGCTTGATGTTTTTATCGCCCATGTGTCCACCATGAGATATCTGACTTACTACACACTAACACATCTAACATATATATACAATAACTTTCAAGAAAAAATCTGTCGTTAACCATGCTTATTAGTTGCTGCAATTTATGTTGTATAGTCGCTATTAAATAGTCGTAGGTTCATACTTATGGCTAGCTGTCAGAAAGGTTTAATTTGTCTACAGTTATATGGTTGCTAAAAGCTGATGTAGTGTTCAGTTTAGTGCGTGCGGGATTCCCCAAGCCTGGTATGGGGCAGGCCTGCTAAGTCTGTGATCGAAAGGTCACGTGGGTTCAAATCCCACATCCCGCGCCATTTTATTAAATTATTAATGTTGTATTGTAGAATTTTGTTTCTATTTTTTTGGAAAAAGTTGTTAAAAAAGGTAAAAAGGGGTTTGTTTTTATGTGCTAAGTGATGTTATGTATACTGTAACTGTTTCTTGTTGTCCATTTCGGATGACTGTGAATTCCGCGTGTTGTCCGGGTAGTGTGTTGCGTTCGAGATATGTTAGTAAATCGTCCAAGTTGGTTATCGTTGTGCTACCTGCTTTTATAATGATGTCGCCGCTTTTAAGACCGCTACTTTCTGTAGCTGTTTCTATTAGCCAACCGTATGTTATGTCTACATTCATAGATTGTGCTAGTTGCAGTGTCATGTCTCTTCCTGAAACACCTAAGGCGGAGTGTTGGGTGTATTTGCCTGTATTTATAAGCGCATCTATCTCTCGCCTTATGGTATCTGAAGAGATTGCAAAACCTAAGCCCTGCGAGTTGCTAACGGTCGCTGTAGTTATGCCTACAACTTCTCCTCTATAGTTAATTAACGGTCCACCTGAATTGCCTGGGTTAATTTCAGTTGTAGTTTGAATAATATCTGCAATAGTTATACTACGACCATTTACAGTCTCAGTTATAGTCCTACCTAATGCGCTGATAATTCCTGTTGTTATAGTCCCTGTAAGACCATAGGGGGAGCCTACAGCGACTACGGCGTCACCAACGTTTAATGTTGATGAACTTACAAGAGCTAAGGAGGATACACCAGAGGGCATATTATTTACCTTTAAAATCGCCAAGTCTACATATGCGTCAGAACCTAAAACTACAGCTGTATAACTAGAGCCATCCGCAAATGTTACAGTTACATTACTTCCCGAGTTAATTACATGATAATTTGTAGCAATAACTTGTTGCCCACTAGCAGTTGTTACAAACCCGCTGCCCTGCTGTGTACTGTAGCCTACTTGGTAGCCAAACCAGTTATACTGTGGTACGAGGCATTGGACTACAACTACGGATTGTCTAACATTTTGATATAACTCTGTAAGATCCCACTCCGTACTGTTTGAACTAATGTATACATCATAGGAATTGTTGTTTTGTTCATTTGACTGTGAAGTCAGTAGTTGGCTTTGTAAAGTGTTAAGTCTGTCATTTATACTGCGAAAACTTTCTTGCGTGGATGAAAGTTGATTTTGTAAATCATTAACTTTGTCATTAAACATGTAATATGTTCCAACATATCCTATTAGACTTATAGTTAACATGCAGACAGCAAGTAACGCTAGTATAACAGTTTTAGTGTTTCTAGACTTTTGTCGTTGACTACGTGGTTTTGACTGTGTTGGAGGAACAGGTGGAGGTGATGTATTGTTGTCCTCTATTGGTTCAAATGCTGCCTCAGATTCATTAACTGTGCCGCATTGCTTACAGTAATTGTTTTCAATAGTCTCGCCGCATTGTGTACAGTAGATGTTTTCTGTAGCTGCGCTTGTTGAGGTATCTATGGTTACTTGCTCAGGTTCATCTTGTGACATTTGGGTTTCTGGTAAATTTTCTTGTTGGTCAGCTGTTGTCAATTCTTGTGGTGTGTTGTTTTCTTCTGTTTGTGGTGTTGGTGTAGCTGTTGTTTCGTTTTGGTTTTCTGGTGTTTCAGTCATGTTTGTTCACTTTACTGTTTTATTGGTGGTTAAAAAATGCACCGAGAAAGAGCGGAGGATGACGTTTATTTGACGCTATATATCTATAGTATAGATGTTTATAGCTGTTTTTTTCGTCTTTTCTCTTCTCGGCGTGCATGATACTTTATTGGCAGAGTTTATTATTAAATGAATTTCAAAATAATACCCAAATTTGCCCCAAATGTTGTTTTTCTGCTCTGAGAATTTGTTGTATATTTTTTTAAAAAAAGGTGATGTTTATTACTTTAGTTTGAATAAGTGGTGTGGTATAAAGAAAAAAAAGTTTGCAGGCTGTTAAATTAAATGTCTAGTAATACCCGTTCGTTAAAGTATCTGCTTGGTTGGTTAATCGCTGGTACGCGTGGCGGAGTTACTAGGATTAAGATTATTGAGGCTCTTAGGGATAAGCCGCAGAATGCTAATCAGTTTGCAACATCGTTAGGTATGGATTATAAAACTATGCGTCATCATTTAGATGTTTTAGAAAAAAATCGTTTAGTAACCTCTATTGGTGACCGTTATGGTGTTACGTATTTTCTTTCACAGCTTATGGAGGAAAATTATGGGCTGTTTGAGGAGATTAGTAATAAAATTAGGAAAAAGTAAAAAAAGAGGCACAACACAAATGGAAAATAGTATGTCAGAAACTGATAATAGGAGTAATGGTGGCTTAAATTTCAAAATTGGCGTTCTTCTTATAGTATTAATAATACTAGTAAGCCTATTTGCGGCATTTTGGGCTGCATCTATACTATACTCTCCTGAATCGCGGCAGCCGAGTTATTTTACGGCGTATGATTTTGAATTCTTTTATTATGCTCATGCTATACTCTCGACGGTGAACATAGCTTTGCTGATAATTTTGTCTGTTATATTCATTAGTGTGTATAGGAGAACGAGATCCGAGTTTGCCTTTGGCTTACTAGTCTTTGGTTTTGCCTTTTTGCTAAAAGATCTAGTGTCAAGTCCATTTATGACGGGCATATTTTCCTTCTACGCGTCCGGTTTGGGTCCATTTATAGTTCTCCCTGACATATTTGAGTTAGCTGCGCTCTCTGTT
>JAITBW010000038.1 GCA_031283385.1 Nitrososphaerota archaeon | reverse complement strand
GTTTTTAGGTCAATAGCAATTAGACAGCGTAATCGTCTGTGGTATAGGAGTAGATCGATGTAGTAGTCATCATCGGCAACGTCAAGGTGATATTGATTGCCAATAAAGCTAAAGTCGCCTCCCATCTCTATTAAAAATGCTCTGATATTGTTTATGATACCTGCTTCAAGTTGGGCTTCACTATGTTCAAGGCCCATTTCTATAAAGTCAAAGTTGTAGTCGTCTTTGACGGCGAGTTTTGCTTGTAGTCTATATTTTTCAGGTATGTTTTTATCAAAGTTAGTTTGGTTGAGGAGATATTTCTCAAAGGCCTTGTTTTCGATGTTGTTAATTAGAACGTTTTTTGTCCAACCGTAGCATTTGGTCATTTTGATATAGAACTCGCGCTCAAGGGGATCTTTGCATTTTTCCATTATGACTACATTTTTCTTCCAACCAATTTCTGCCAATAAAGTAGGCAGAGCCGACTGACTAATTTCTGCACCCGATGGGGGCAGTTTTGTTTTTTGTGAATATTCAAGATAAAATGTTCGCATTCTCCAAAGATTACGAGATGAAAAGCCTTGAACGCCAGGAAACTCTTTTTGAAGCTCTTTGGCTAAAAATTCAACGATCGATTTACCCCAACCTTGTTCTTGTTGTTTGCGGTCAATTTCTGCGCCAATTTCCCAATAAAGCTGTATCAATTCCATATTGACCTGTTTCATTGCTTCATATTGACGGCGATATATGAGCTCTTTAATTTGCTTGACAAACGAACCATAAAGAGCTATATCTTTATCCATATTTTGACTCCCTCTCTAATAGCAACAGGTGCTTTCCGTCGCTCATATGCTTTATGCGGATATTTTAAATTTACCATATCCTTGAATATTGGATTGAAAGGTATTGCCCTTGTGAAAAACAACGCTCTTCATAGTATATACGTGAAAATGGTATGTAGAAATTTTTAGCTTGTTTAGCGATTTTTCTGCTTTTTAAACTCTCAGGTTTTACTATAGTGGTGAAAAGAGTGAGGAACAAAATAGTCTTGAGCGGGTTTGGTATAACCGCTAAAGTGTGTCAGCTAACAAACAGCTACCCCAAACATTCCACAAAAAACACCATCTCTGATAGTGTTATACCTACATGTATAAAACAAAATCTACACCAAAACATCATAAAAAAGCTAAAGTTGGTGCCCACTCGTGCAAAGATAGACACCAACCTTACCACAAACAACCAACAAAGGAGGTCTGTAAATGAATAATACCGTTTTCTGCTATAAAAAAACCACTAAAATAACTATATTGAGTATAACTTGTACCTCTCTATCTGCGGTAGTGTGTAAGCTGTTTAGGTACTTGTTGTTACATGCAAAAGCGTGTTTGACATCTGCAACTACCATATCTACTGCAAATCAATTCGATAAAGAACAGCTAGAGGGTGTTTGTGTATGACTGCTAAATTTTCTATTGTGGGTGAATTGGTGCTATCTGGTAGTGGTAAGACAGTTAAGATTTATCATTTCCAAGCAGGCAAAAGAGTTCTTATCGGTCAAGTAAACAGACAAACCCTA
Organism: Nitrososphaerota archaeon; assembly: GCA_031283385.1. GTDB lineage: Archaea > Thermoproteota > Bathyarchaeia > Bathyarchaeales > Bathycorpusculaceae > Bathycorpusculum. The sequence goes on along the minus strand of JAITBW010000038.1, from coordinate 14,086 downwards.
CATGATCTAACAGAAAAGAGATGCTTAACAGCTCATATTTCCAAATATGAGAACGTAAGCAGTGGCGATTTAGATGGCAGGCAGTAGTGTTAATTTAGCAGAACTAAAAGCCGCTGCAGAAGTGTGGTATGAAGATGGTGCATCCATTATTCCCATATACATACATCAAACTCCCGACCCTCAAACAGGTTGTTACATCAAGGATTGTAATTTTACTAATTGGGGTAAATGGATAAAACAACACCAAACCAAAGAGGAATTCCAAAAACTCAACTGGACCAACAAAAACGGATTTGCTATAATTTTAGGCTACCAAGACCAAAACGGTTACTATCTAACCGCTGTAGATTTCGACCCCAAAACCAACCTCAAAGAACCCAAACAACAACAAACCAGTTCCAAGCAGTTTGAGGAAGAGTTTAAGCAGCATAAAGTAAAGCTTGCGCAGCATGATTTGGCTGTAGAACGTGGCAGAAAATTATTAGCTGACCTACCAAAATCAAGACTTGAGCTTACAGTTAATGGCGGTTATCATATTTTGTTTAAGAGTCGCCAGCAAGTAAGGACTGCAAAGTCTGTCCATCACGCCTGCAAAGTTGAAGTGTTAACCGAACGCCAAATGTGTATTATGGCACCCTCCTTTGGCTACAAACTCTTAGAAAGTACTGATGAAATAGCAATCATTGACGACTTTAACCAACTCTTCCACAACCTGTGCCTAAAACACAACCTACACCCCAACACATCACACCACACCCAACCCCATAAGAAAAACACACAACCACCAAAACAACAATCCCCACAACCAGTTGAGTTGTGTGATGAAAAGCTTCAGCAGATAGTGGATGTATTTACCTCTGTTTGGACACAGGGTAGTAGGCATAATTTAACCACCGCGTTTTGCGGGTGGTTCATAAAACAAAACATCGCAAAAAACTCCGCTCTCAAACTAATTGGTCGTCTCTGCTGTGCTACTGATACATGTGATAGTGATGCATCGGGCTTTCTAAAAAATGTACATACCCAATACAACAACCTAAAAGATAACTCCGACCTAAAAGGCTGGACGGGGCTGTTAGAAATATATCAGCAGATAAAGGGTTGCAAAATGCCCCCTGAACTACAGAAAAAACTAGCCGATACCGTAGCAAACAGTGCCTTTAATGAGAAAGTTGGGAGTAAGCTTGTAGTTCGCAAAGAATGTGGCTTAGCAAATCAAGGATACTTTGAAGCCATATACCAAGACGACAAACCCTACTTCTTAACCTACAACAAAGAAGGCATATTTGAGGTCTACGACTCAGTAACAAAAAACGATGACATAATTATTCTGCCCAAAACCAATCAGGAAATTCCATACGAACCCTACACCTACAACCCCCACACACCGATACAACCTATTGAGGTGCTGTTTGATAGGGTGTGGGTAGAGTTTGATTTGTTTGTGGATGTTGAGCCTAAGTGGGTTGATGTTTTATCTTCCTGTGTTTTGCTGAGTTATCGGCAGGAAAAAATTGATTCCGCCCCCTACCTCTACATCGTAGGCGACAACGAATGCGGCAAAACCGTTATCCTAAATCTGTTAAGCAAACTCTGCTACCGCCCCCTGCACTCGGTTTCGCTAACACCCGCCAACATCTATGGCTACATAGGTACGGATAACGAGTTTTTTGGGACTATCTTGGAGGATGAGGCTCAGGGGTTGGATCGTGATGAGGAGAAAGCGAAGTTATACAAGGCAGGCTATACCAAGGGTACAAAAGTGGCTCGAACTCTGCAAACGCAGTCGGGTCGTCATATTGAGTATTATAATACGTTTGGGTTTAAGGCGTCTGCGGCTGAAAAGATGCCCTCTAATAAGGGGTTTGTGGAGCGCAACCTCTTCATCCACATGACTGAGGGTGAGCCCAAAAAGGATTGGGGTGATAAAGACAAACAAGACGAACAACGCCTTCAAGCGTTGCGTGGTGATCTTTTGGTGTGGCGTTTATCTGTGCAGGGTGTGGATTTACCTGAGCAGGTCTTCGTGGTTGATTGTGGGGTTAGGGGACGTTTGAAGCAGATTTGGAAGCCTTTGCTTCAGGTGACTGCTGGGTTGGCTGTGGAACACCGTTTGCGGGAGTATTTGGAGCAGAATAGACGGGATCGGTTGGAGGAGAAGAATAAGACTTTGAAGAGCTATATTGTTCGGGCTGTTTTTGCTTTGCATGTACCTGATCGGCCTGTTGCGTTTGGGGCTATTTGGAAACATTTGGAAGCAGAGTTAGATGGGGTGGTTGATGATAAGCGTCAAAAGATGGAGACACCAGAGTTTGGGGTTGTTACAAAGAGGCGTGTGGGTAGCAGGATTGGGGCGGTGCTTAATGCTAAGAGCAGTCGAGCTACCGTTGAGGGTGAGTATGTGGTTGTGTACTTGTTTGATGAGACAAAACTTGCAAGAGCAGCCAAAAAATATGGTTTAACCTCCACACAACCCACCCGTTCTACTGTTTCTACCGTTCTACCGATTGTGGAGGAGGCGGTGGGAGCAAACCTGAAAACCAAAAAAGGTGATTTGGACTTTATTTCTGAAAATACCGCCAATTCTATGAATCAAAAACCATCAAATATGTCCGTAGACCCTCTGGAAAACGGTAGATCAGTAGGATCAGTAGGCAACGCTAAAGATTCCAAACAAACCCTGCTACCCCTAAAAAACAAAACAGACAACAAAACAACCCACTCAACCCAAGAAGATGAAAACATAGACATATTTTATGAGCTTATTGTGCCTCCAGCTGAACCTTGTTCATGTGGCACATTTGCCGTTGAATACGTCATAACAACAAGGTCAACAAATCAAACCCAACGGTTTTGTCAAACATGTTTTACTCGGTTTAGAGAAGAACACAAAAATGAGCGTATATTTTTGCGGCGGCGTGACGAGGTGGGGGCAAATGAATAAACCTCAAGTAGCGATCACTACGACCTTTGAAACGGGACCCTATCACGCTGCACCTTGTGCCAGTGGTCTGTCCTCTGAAGGGTTGGAAGAGTTTACAGAGTTGGTGTATGTTCAGTATGTTGATCATGTAGTGTTTCATCGTGCCGTAGCAGAGGATATGGAGCCTCAAATACGCGAAACCGTAGGTTGGCTTGTCTGTGAAACTGATGTGCACGTGACGATTTGTTATGATCGAGACACTGCGCCGCCAACTTTGCGGGGTGGGGATGCTAAAGCTTCGGGGTTAGTGTTGCTCAAATCGGCTATTTTAGTGCTAAAGAAGCTTTGCGAGCAGGCCTACAAGTTTAAAACTGACAGATGCAACTTTAGTACCACCCAAATACGCGCTCATATGAGTGAAAAATTTGGCGTCTCCAACAACAAAAAGAAGAAGAAGGAGACAACAGCAAATGACTGAAAATAAACCGCAGCCGTTAACTCACAACCGTCAGTTATCTGTCAAAGACCTTGAAACACTGCCACTACCGTTAATCATTAAGGGCAATCAGATAACCATTGAAAAAAGCCTAAGAAAAGGTCCATTGAAACATCCAATAACTCTTAGCCTTGAAAAAGTGCTTGCAGCCAAACAAATAGGCTTAATCAAATACGTCTTCCAAGCCTTACTATGTGAACGACCAATCCTACTACAATACACCTTTGACAATCAGAGCATCCTGCAAATGGCTAACCATTTTCTGCGAAACTTTTCAGGAAGCCCACAGTCATGCTACACTTACATACAACATGTACACCAATACACAACATGGCTTAACAGTACTCCAGACCAAATAATTCAAGACTTAAAACCCAACGGTGACACTGTTGACCCAGAGAGACTGCAAAATCATACAAAATTTGTAAACGAATACATAGCTGATCTGCAAGACCGAGGATTAACACCTGGCACAATTCATAACCATCTTAAAGCCTGCAAATCCCTCTATCAAGCAAATGATGTGAAAATAGAGTTTAAAGGAAAAATCAGAAACCGCATAACATACAAAGATCGAGCTCCAACACCCGAAGAACTCATCAAAGTATTAGATGTTGGAGACTTGCGAGAAAAAACTATAGTTGCAATGCTTGCTTTAGGTGGCTTTCGTGAAGGAACGCTGTCAAAACTCAAATATCGACATGTCAAAGATGACTTGGAAAACAACAAAAGCCCTATACATGTACATGTGGAGGAGAGCATTACTAAAGGCCGATACGGTGATTATGATACTTTCATAGGCGGAGAAGCAGAGCAATATCTTAGACTGTATCTAAACCAACGAAAGACTGGAACAAGACGATTACAACCTGAAACTTTAATGGACAGCTCTCCATTGATAAGAGATAAAACCAACAAACCAGCAAGACCTATAGCACCTAAACAACTCGGCAATTTAGTTCATCAACTGTATGTGAAAGCAGGTTTAACTAAGCATCGGGATGGGCATTATGATTTGAGAACTCATAGTCTTCGGAAGTACTTTAAGACTCAGATGATAATGTTGGGTTGTCAATCAGAGTATGTTGATTACTTTATGGTCATGTGTTGGATACTTATCATAATATTCAAAGTATCGGTATAGAACAAATGCGTGGCATATATGGTAAGGCAGGTTTGAGTATTAGGCCAAAGCCGAAGCTTAGTGAGATAGATCAGTTAAAGCAGTTTGCAAGGATGTTGGGTTTGAATCCTGATCAGGTGTGTTATCAGGGGGCATTTGTTGATGGGGCTATTACTGTGTTGAATAGTGAGGATCAGCAATTGTCTGTGTTGCGTAAACGGTTAAGAGAGCTGATTTTAGCGGAAAATTCAGTATAAAAGAGTTAGTAGGCAAGTAAATCCGATCTGCCCCACCATCCTACTTACAGGACTACACCATTTTTACGCTAAAAAACAAATAATCCTGATAAAAACACGATACAACTATTTCGTGAATTTTGGCGATTTAGAAAGCCCATAACTCTATTGCAAATAGGGCGGTAAAGTAGCATAGTAATGCGCCAAAGGCAATAATTATGATAGGTATTGCATATGCTGTTTTTTTATTATTAGTTAGTAACCCGAGTAGGATAAACATTGGGAACATAGCCATTATGTAACGTGGAACACTTATCCACCATGATGTTGAAACTGCTATAGCCCATGATAGAAATATATAAGCAGCATAAGATGGTCGCAGTCGTTTCCAAATGCTAAGACTTACCATTAGCAATCCGAAAATAGCAAATGCTATGGGCGCAATTCCAATTGTAATGTTGTATGGATAACTGTAGTTAGTTATACTATTGTAAGCATTTACTAATCCTGCTATTGGGTCGAGTCTGTTAAACCAATGTGTTGCTTCTATATCCATAAAAGTGAACATGCTACCTGTAACGTGATTATTTATAGCTAAATATATGAGAAAACCTGCTATTGCGAGAAATGCCCAGAATATTTTTAGGTCTGTTTTTTTGAGTTTCCAATCTTTTTGATGGTAATATTCAATGAGGAGTACAGGTAGTAGTAAAAGTCCTGCGAGGCGAGTTAATGATGCTAGTAAGCTGAGTGGACCAGCGATGCTCCATTTGCCTTTTCGGGCGTAGTAAAAGCTGGCTATTGTTAAAGCGAAGAAGAGGCTTTCGGTGTATGGTGCGGAGAAAAAGTATGCTGTGGGAAAAATGCTTAGGAACAGTACTGCTTTTACAGCTATGCCTTCATTAAATTCGTATTTTGCTATTTTGTATAGATATAGAAATGTTATCATGCTGCATATGTTTGAAACTATTAGAGCGGAATAGTTAATGTAATTTAGACTTATGGTAAATATTCGTATCAGAATGGGGTATAGTGGGAAGAACACTATAAAGTTGTATGCATTAAGTGTTGGATCGCTTTCATACCAGTTTTTAGCTATGTCAGTGTAGTGTGGAGCGTCCCAGTGGTTGAATACGTCAGTTATAGAAGATGGAAAGGCTCCGGTATGTTTGTATATTGCAATGTAACCTACAGCGAAAACTAGAATTTTTGCAACTATAAAGATGAGAAGTGCAATTTTTGCTGTTTGTGAGATATTTTTAATCCTTTGAGATATATTAATAGCCATTAGTTCTGACACTATTCTATTTTTTATATGGTTATACTTTGTTTAGTATATTTCTACTGGGTTAAATAATTTATACCCTTTGTGGTTTTCTTCATAGTTGTTGCATCGCTTGCAGATGCAGTAGACTTTACGCGAACAAAACAACCCTTGATAACTTTTTTGGTTCTATAACGTTTTGTGGGGGTAAGTACAAGAGTAGTAGTGTGTTATAGTTAGTTTATGGATGAGAATGAATTCATATTATCGATATTGGGTTTTTCTAGGCCATGGCATATTGTTGGCACGAAAAAGATAGATGATACTATAGAAATTAAACTGGATTATCCTGGAGGGACAAAGTTTCAATGTCCAGTTTGCGGTAAATTTTGCACAGTATATGATTCAAAATGGAGAAAATACCGACACTTAGACCTATGGCAATACAAAACAATTCTAAACATTCACATACCAAAAATAAAATGCGACTGCAACACTAAACGAGTTACTATTCAATTACCATGGGTACGAAGTGGCAGCACCTTTACTCAAATGATGGAAACACACATTTTAGAAATGGCAAAAAACGGTTCCGTACGCAGTCAAGCAAAACTGTTACGAATAACTGACAACAGAATGTGGCGCGTGATCATCTACCATACGGAGCGTTGTCGAAAAAAAGCAGATTACAGCACGTGTACTTCTTTAGGAATTGATGAAACAAGTAAAAAAGGTTATAATTATCTTACTAATTTTGTAGATTTAGCGAAGCGTAAGATAATGTTTATTGCTGAGGGGAAGGACAGCGGGGTTGTTGGAGAATTTTCAAAAGATTTTGTGTTGCATGGGGGTGCTCCGGAGAGGATTGTAAATACGACGTGTGATATGTCGTTGGCTTTTGAGGCGGGGATCAAGAGGGAGTTTGTGAATAGTAGTTTGATTGTTGACAAGTTTCATGTTATTAAGGTTTTTAATGATGCTTTGAATAAGACGTTTCGGGATGATGTTAAGGCTGGTGAGGATTTGAGGAATTCGCGGTATTTGTGGCTTAAGAATAAGTGTAATTTGTCAAAGAAGCAGTTGGAGCGGTTTGAGTGTATTTCTAAGCGGAATTGTAAGACTACTAGGGCGTATGGGATGCGGCTTGCGATGCAGGGGATTTATGGGTTGTCTGATAAGGAGGAGGCGAGGGGTGAGTTGCGTAGGTTGGTGGGTTGGCTTTTGCGGTCGAGGAATGTTTATATGAAAAAGTTGGCGGGTACGGTTGTTAATCATTTTGAGGGTATTTTGAATTATTTTGATGATCGGTTGACTAATGCTGTTTTGGAGGGTTTGAATAATGTTGTGCAGAGTATAAAGCATGTTGCTAGGGGTTTTAGGAATTGTGATTATATGAAGGCGATTTGTTATTTGCATTGTGGGGCTTTTGAGGTGACAGCCACATAACACCCCCACGAAACGTCGAAAGGCCACTTTTTTTAAGTAAAGAATGTGTAATCAATAACTTGTTGTGTGTTTTGTTTTTGTATGTTAAAGTATGTATGTTGAAGTGAGTGTTTGCATCTTTATGGTTAAGATTGTTATTCTGTTTTTGGAGCGTTTTTGCGTGTTTTTTGTTTGAATTGTTTTAGTGAGTTGTAATATTTTTCAGGTAGTAAGCCGATAAGCATAAAGCAGAGACATACTCCGATTAGTATACCTAATAGTAAGTGTGGCATGTCGAAAAGTTGGTTTGCTATTAAAAATGCTGCAAGCACTAGCATGCTAAGTTTAGTTTCTGTCTTCATAACAAACACATGCAACAGTTATTTTGTTTGTATATATTAAAAGTTTGTCAACATTGTTTTTTAAACATGCGTGTTAGGTTAGGTTATTGTGAGATTTCCAGCTATTCGTAGTTTCGCGCCTTCCAGATACATAAGCACTACACGGTCACCTGTTCTGTAAACAAGTGGTTTATCTAGTGTTAAAGTTATTGCTGCTTTTCTAAAGTCTGCTGTTTCTGAAACTGTGTCTACTTTTGCTGTGAGAAACTGTGTCCAGTGTCCAACATGCATAACCATACCCTGTTTAAGTGGAGCAGCCCAATATTTTACTAGCTGCACTTCACAATTCAATGTATTGCCGGTTTTAACTGTCGGGTCATTAGTTAAGATTGTACCTCTGTCAAGACCCTCAACGGTTATACCTTTTAGTGCTAAACCTACACGGTCACCTTCACTTGAAATATCATGTTCTTCATCATGCTTTTGTATTGAACGAATTTGAGCTGTTTTTCCATCAGGCAACACGTTTAAACTTGCGTGCTTTTGTATAAAGCCGTTAGCTACAACACCTAGCACAACCACACCAACGCCTTTAACGTTAAAGGCATGATCTATAGGCACTATACCAACAGCTTGTTGACCTGCAGTTAATTGTAGAGTTACCTGTTTTGCTGCATCAGCTAATAGTTGCTCTCTAAGGTAAATTGGATCATCATTTATTATCTCAAAATTTTCAAGACTCGTCCCTTTGATTAATGGAAAAATTTTTTCTTTAGACACATAGTTACGCAGCACAAAGTATCCGCTTTCTATACCAGTGACTTGTAACATAACTATACATTCACCAAGCATAGCATTTACTTCATCAACAACTATAACAGCACTTTTTGCTAACGAAACAGCATAATATAATGGCGCAAGACGTTCAGGATAACGAGAAGGCTCAATAAATGTAACTGTAGCGTCATCCTTCTTTAAATTATAAAATGTGATATCTGTTGAAGTCCCTTTTTTACCAAGGTTACCTGCATAACCATCACTACCTAAAACAGCTACTGTAAGATTTCCCATAACCATCTTCGCCTTTTACATTACGATTGAAAGCTACTCAATAAGATAAGTGTTGCCAACTTTTTTATAGAAAAACTTGATTACAAATAGTATAACACCACACAAAATACAGTCAACCACATGTTTACGTTATTAATTTAAACCATTATATTACGAGTTTTTTATGGCAAATATTAAAAGCGGTAGTTATGTCTAATGCTTATGTGAGCAAAAATGCTAAAGCTAAATGAGCCTATGATTATTATAAATTTCAAAACTTATCTTGAATCTACAGGTAAAAAAGCTATAGAACTAGCAAAACAAGCTGAGAGAGCTAGCAAAGAAACAGGGGCTCAAATTATAATTGCTCCACAATTTGTTGATTTAGCTAAAATAGCTGAAATAGTAGAAATTCCTGTTTTTGCCCAACATCTTGATCCTATAAAACCAGGCAATAGCACAGGACATATCCTTGCAGATGCTATAAAAGAGTCAGGCGTTTCGGGCACGCTTATTAATCACTCTGAGAGGCAACTTTGTTTAAGAGATATTCAAACTTCTATAGAGCTTGCTTTGGAGAAAGAGCTTGTATCATGCGTTTGCGCCAATAATCCCGCTACAAGCGCAGCTGTTGCTGCTTTGAAACCAGATATAACATCAATTGAACCCCCAGAGCTTATTGGAACGGGAATATCTGTATCTAAGGCAAAACCAGAGGTTATAACTAACACTGTATCCTTAGTGCGTAAAATAGATAAAAACATGCCAATTTTATGCGGCGCAGGCATAAGTCAGGCAGAAGATGTGGCAATTGCAGTAAAACTTGGCACTTTAGGAGTACTAGTTGCAAGCGGTATTGTAAAAGCAAAAGACCCATATAGCATTTTATGCTCATTTGCAAATGCAACACAACAATAACAACAATAATGTGAGCTACTTTGAAAGTTGAACCAGAATGCGCATCATGCATACTCTTTCGAGCACAATTACAAATCTATCAAGCCACAACAAACCCTGCCCTACGATTCAGATGCATGGCAGAAATTGTAAAACTTTTAAACCGAAGCTTTAGACCATCCACCGTCGCCGCAGATATATGTACTAAAAGAGACAGAATAATTCAGCAGTTAACTAGCAATCCAGACCCATATAGTTACATCAAAAAAGTAGCTAATGAAAAAGCACTTAAATTATTACCTCAAGCTAAAAAATTTGTACAATCAGGCTACACTCAACAAGAAAGATTCAAAAAAGCCTGCCTATGCGCAATAGTAGGCAACATAATGGAATTCGACATACCAGGACATAAATTCACCATAAGAGACTTAGCCAAAACAATCAGAACCGCCGCTAAAGACTTAGCCATAGATGACATAGATAAAGCGTATGAATTAACCAAAAAAGCAAACAACGTCCTATTTCTCGCCGACAACGCAGGCGAAATCGTCTTCGATGCCCTACTTGTCGAACAACTAAAAAGCATGGGACTAAAAGTCACATACGCCGTCAAAGGCGGACCAGTAATTAACGACGCCACAATGGAAGACGTAGAAATTTCCAACATAGACAAACTCGCAGACGAAGTTATAACCACTGGAACCAACGCCGTTGGACTCCTCAAAAAAGAAGTATCACCAGAATTCTTAAAAACCTACAACGAAGCAGAAATAGTCTTCGCCAAAGGTATGGGATACGCAGAAACCTTAACCGAATACGTATACACCACACCACACCTACACCTTTTCCGAACAAAATGCAACCCCGTAGCAAACTACTTCTGCGTCCCACGAGACAAAAACATCGCAAAACTAGTATCATAAACAAACAAAATTAACTACACAACTTCAAAAAACCATCTGTCTCTCTCCTCCTTGTATACAACACAAAAAGCGTAACCAAGGGCTATTCACACAATAATTAAACTAAAACAATTTGCAATTAACTCTAAATTATGCAAGTTAATTCTTTCTCATAGTCAACATTTTTTGCTCTTTAGACAGCTTTTCAATAGAATACCGTAACGCTGTACTGGACAAAAGGTTTTTTAAAAATGGAGAAATGGAAAACTAGTAGTCTTCCATTTGGTAGAGACCTAAATCTATGTCTAGTTCTTTTTCAGCTACGTCGCAGCTTTCCAGATCATAGAGGTAGTGTGTGGCTTTTTCTAGTTGTGCTTTTTTTGTCATTTTAGTTTTCACCACATGTTTTTCAGGTGGAAGAACAATTTCGACATCAGAGTCAAAATGTAGACCTCCAGGGGTACAGAGATGTAGAGTATTATCTACGAGTTGAGGGGTAACATCAATTTTTGTGACCTCAAAGCTTTCGTCTATACGATCTTTGAGCAGTTCTTCAGGTTTAGTCATCGTCTCCGCGCCTCCATACTTCTTCGCTGATTAAGTCACGTATTGCTACACGGATTGCGTCTGCACGGTTTGGATATTTCCGTTCGTCTACAAGCTGCTCTAAAGCTTTTATATAAGGTTCAGGTAAATATAGAGTAATTAATTTCATTATTCATGTTCCCTCGTGGAGAACATAAAATATGTTTTATTTGATATATCTCCACATATCATGTATTAAATATGCTTATAACATGTTGGTTACACTCTTTATAAACACAATACAGCAACAAAGCAAATAAATGTCAAAAACAGCAACCCATAACTCAAGTTTTATAACTTAATGAATCATTCTACAACACTAACAATGTGACAAGTACATGAAAATTGCCATTAAAACCTACGGCTGCTCAGCAAATACAGCAGATACTGAAACAATAACAGGAATTTTAACAAATCAAGGACATCAAATCACCACAGACACCGAAGCAGACATCATCATATTCAACAGTTGCGCCGTAAAAGGACCAACAGAAAATCGCATAATAAACGCTATAAAACAAACCCCAAAAACAAAAAAAATCATAATTATAGGCTGTTTGCCAAAAATCAGCATAGAACGCCTCAAGCATGAAACACATTTTGACGGCATTGCAGGTCCATCAATTGGCGAGGGCATAATTGGACTGGTCAATCAAGTAGCAAACGGCGAAAAAATTACAACTCTACAGCAGGCATTTCAAGAAGAAAAACCTAGGCTAAATCTGCCTAAAATCAACACTAATCCAGTTGTTAGCATTTTACCCATAAATTTAGGTTGTCTTGGCTCGTGTTCCTATTGCGCGGTCGTTTTTGCTAGAGGGAAGCTTCGGAGTTATAGTATATCGGAAATAGTTCAGCGAGTAAAGGCTGATGTGGCTGTGGGTGTTTATGAGTTTTGGGTCACATCTCAAGATACTGCTGCTTATGGGAGGGATATTGGGAGAAATCTTGCAGATCTTCTTCACGCAATTTGTGAGGTTGAGGGGGATTTTAGAGTTAGAGTGGGTATGATGACGCCTAATTTGATGGTTGATATGCAGTCAGATCTTATTGAGGTGTATAAAAATCCGAAGGTTTTCAAGTTTTTGCATTTTCCTATTCAAAGCGGTGATAATCAGGTGCTTGAAAAAATGCGCAGATTCTACACTGTAGAGGAGTTTAAAAAGTCTGTTGCTGCGTTTAGAGAAGAGTTTTCAGATTTGACATTGGCAACTGATGTTATTGTGGGTTTTCCAGGTGAGACGGAGCAGGCGTTTGAGAATACTCTTCAAGTGTTAAGAAAAGTTAGACCTGATGTTACTAATGTGTCTAAATTTTTTGCTCGACCTAGAACGTTAGCCGCAGAGATAAAAGAAGGTAAAGTGTCTTCTGAAGAGATTAAGCAGAGAAGTGTCGTTGCTGCAAAGTTAGCTAAGCAGTTGTCGTTTGAGAGAAATAAGCTATGGGAGGGCTGGAGTGGCAAAGTTTTTGTAGATGAGGCAGGCAAAATGAGTGGAACCTGGAGTGGTCGTAATTTTGCGTATAAGCCTATTGTTGTAAAGAGTGAGCAAAATTTGTTAGGTAAAATATTGACTGTACGAGTGGTTAAGGCTATGGAGACATATCTTATTGGAGAATTAGTTAGTCAGTCAGTTAGTTAACCTATGATGAGTGGTCATTTGTTTTTAGCATGCGTTCTATTGTGGGTTTGAGTTTTTCTGTTTCAGTTTTAATTTGATTTTCTAATGTTTTTCTTTGTTGCTCAATTTCTTTTATTATTTCAGCGTATCGAATACCTTCTGCTGCAGAGACGTATTCAACTCGGAATCGTTCGGGGCTCATACCTATTTTTATTAGCATATTTTTGAGCGCGTCTGTTCTTATTTTCATTCTATGATTTCCATTTATGTAGTGACAATCATAGGGTAAGTGACATGCTCCTATCAAAATCATACCGGCACCTAACCGTAGTGCTTCTAGCACGAATTCTTTTGACACTCTTCCGCTACACATTACACGTATAACTCGCACGCTCGCGGGGTATTCGCATCGGCTAATTCCAGCTAGATCAGCACCTGCATAGCTACACCAGTTACAGAGGAAGGCTAAAATTTTTTCTTCAGGCTTATTTTGCAGAGCAGCACGTATTTGAGCCATTATTTGAGCATCGGTAAAATGCATCTGTGTTATCGCATGTGAGGGACATTCTACAACACATGTTCCGCAGCCGTGGCAACTGGCGGTAACTATTTTCGCAGGTGTGCCTTTCTCATGTTTAATTGCTCCATAGGGACAATGAGGAACGCATGCGCCGCAGCTTGTGCAGTTATCGGGGTTAATGGTAGATATTATTGGCTCAATTTTCCAGTTTTTTTTAGATATAATAGCTGCTGCTCTTGAAGCTGCTCCGCTGCCCTGTGAAACACTATAGGGTATATCTTTTAGTCCTGCGCATGCTCCCGCATAGAATATTCCATCAGTTGGGGCATCTAAAGGCTTTAGTTTAGGGTGAGCCTCCATAAAGAAGCCGTCTTGACCTCGTGAGATGTTAAGTATGCGGGCAAGGTTGTCTGAGCCTTTTTTAGGTATAGAGGCTGTTGCTAGGACTACCATGTCAGCTTCAATTTCTACAGTTTCTCCAAGTAGAGTGTCTTCGGAGTGAACGGTTAAGTTATGATTGTCCGGGTTTTCGTCTATTCGACCTACTTTTCCGCGTATAAATATTACGCCTCTTTCTCGGGCTCTGTCATAGAATTCTTCATATCCTTTTCCAGAGCTGCGTATATCCATGTAGAAAACGTAGACTTCTATATCCTCTTTATATTTCTCTTTAAGCTGCACTACATGCTTTAAGGTGTACATACA
>JAITBW010000010.1 GCA_031283385.1 Nitrososphaerota archaeon | reverse complement strand
CATGTTACTAGTTTTAGTTGTATAATTTTTATGTAGATTGCTCTGGCGGTTTTACCTTTTATTATGTTAGCTGGTTTATTCATTGAGGTGTCTGTAAATAGGGAGGCTATTATGTTATTGTTTTTTCTGTCGACTGCAATTTTAAACATTCCAACGCTGTCGCGTTCTAACTGTTCTATTTTATCATCTGTTGCAAATGTAATGTTTGTCGCTTGTTGTTCTAAGGCGGCGTTGTATGGTTCTTCGCGTGAGCGTTTATCTTTTAAAATTAGCATGTTTATTCCTAAGTCTTTAGGTACTGAGGCACGTTTTTTGGCAAGATACATCATTTTAGCTGCTACGGCTGTTTCTTTTACTGTTCCTTTGGCTTTTACGCTTTTTTCGGTGGCAAGAATTATGCTGGTGTCTATTTCTGATGAGAGTTTTGATAGTAACGCGTTAATGCCAATAGAGTCTGCGTCAAATAGTTCTGTTACATTAGCTGCTCCTACAAAGAGAGGGATATCTGGATGTTTAGCTCCAAAGTCTTTGAAGGCTATAAAGGACTCTAGAACGTTTGTTGGCTCTAAAATTAGGTCTGCTAAAACTTTTTTAAATCCAAGATTTTTAGCTTTAGCTATTAACTCTTCAAGTAACTGTACACGTTCGCATGCTTTTTTTGGAAAATAACCCGTCTGCTGATTAGTAGGAATAATTACCACTGGGATATCTGTGGCAAATTTTGCGAGATCGTCAATATTTCCTGCGTCTGCACTTAAAATCATGTCTGCTCCAACGCTTACTGCTGCTTGGATTTCTTCTGGGTTAAGGGTGTCAATGCTTACGGGTACGTTAACAGCTGCTTTAATGGCTTTAATTATTCGTTTGGCATTTTCTGGGTCGTTTTTGCCTGCAATCATGCCTGCGTCAATTATGTGTGCTCCTTGGGCGACAAATTTTTTAGCTAAATTTTGAATTTCGTCGTTAGTCATTAATGTGGCGTCAACGATTTCGGCTATTACTCGCATGGGGAAGTCTTTGCCGATAGCTAAATTTTTAATCAGCATGTTGCCTTGACGTTTTAAAAGCTCTTCTCTGTTTTGCTCAACATTTTCTATTTCTCTTAACGCGTTTTCTGTAAGTACATCTCGCAGTAAATCGCAGGCAGGCGTAACAGTCGACAACTCTACGTCGCCTAGTGCTTTTAGTACTATGGGCAGGTCAGCTGCGTACCGTGGTCCCTTAAACGTGGGCACATTAAAGGTGTCAGATATAACTTTTGTATCCCCCAGGCTTAAGCCTGGAGTAAGAATCATATCTGTGCCTGATAAATCATAGTTTTTTAGACCTGATATTATAGTTTCAGAATTTAAAAAAGCCGCCACAGGATAATTTAACACAACAACATCTGCATCAACACCTACATGTTGTGCATACTTTCTTACCGCTTCCTCAGCAAGTCTGCCTGTAACTAAAACTATCCTCAAAATATACCGCCCTGGTCATTATTTATTTTGTTACTCTAACTATTACACCCTTATTCTGTCCTTTAGCGATAAAGGCTTCCCCGCCAACACCCCGACTTAAATGTTGTCTAACTTTTTGTAAAACCCCTTTAGCCTGCGATCGCTCTACAACGCCATAAACTGCAGGTCCCCAAGAACTCTGCCCCACTCCATACACACCTAAGCCTCTGATAAATGCTATAGTATCTGCCACTTCCTTATTCACATACGTTCCGCCCTGCACATGAGAAAAACAGTTTCCCGTAATAACCTGAATAGCAGACAACGCCTCACCAAAATCCACTATACACTTCTCAGCCAACGCCGGTAAAAGCTTAAACATCGTTAAATGACAAATCCTCGCCACATCCCCCTCAGGCATAGATGGCAACTTTTTAAACGCTGAAACCTCCTCAGCATTACTCAAACCCTTAGCAATATTAGGAACAGCTATAACAAAACGCCAATCATCAGGAAAAAACTGCCTAAACAACAACGGCGGAAAACCAGACACGCCACCACTTACCTTTCTACCGCCATCCACTACAAAACCCCCCTTCTCAAAAATCGCTGTACCAACACCTGTCCTTTTAGCCCTACCCATATCAACTGCAAGCTGAGACACCGCAACATCTAAACCATTTAACCTAGCAAGTGCCGTAGCCACCGCAAGAGCAAACTGCGTACCAGAACCTAAACCCGTATGCGCAGAAATAACCTCACTTACATGAATACGCGCATTCGGCTCAAGATTATACACTTCAAAAAACCGCTTCGCCAACTCTGCAGCAAACACGCTCTCCTTACCCGTAACAATTAAACCCCGCGCCTGCTCCACTTCTAAAACAACATTTGGACTATCTATACCAACACCTAAACCACCAAACATCCTACCCATACTACCACTTAAATCAATTAAACCCAAATGCAAACGCGCAGGCGTTTTAACAAAAACCTTCAAACTTTAACTCGCTCTCCATAAGTCAACCTTTTCCTGCAAATCCACCATTAACTCAACATAATGCGAATTAGGTGCTGAACGATTAACTATATCCATACAATCCTGAATTAAACCATACAGCCTAACAACTTTCAACCGCTCCGACTCAATACCACACAACACCCTAATACGCGTAGCATGAACCACCGCCTCCAAAACAGCCGCCCTAGCCCTACAATACGCCACAGGAAACCTCTTCAAAGCCTCAACAGACTCAACACAACACACAACCCTAGTCCTTAACATATCAACAGCCTTAAAACTCTCAACTGACAACGCAATTGACGCATCACACTTTTTCAATTTTGGAGCATTAACCACCGTTGACTTTTCAAACAAATCTGCTGAAACTTCAGCGCTCTTTAAAGCTGACATGTAATAAACATCAATATCATCTGTCAAATTCAACGTGGCAACTCTTGTATTTTGCAGATTTTTAAGAGTTTTCGCTGAATTATAAATTGTAAGCGCAACTCTCTGTTCATCTTCCAAAGTTACCCCCATAGGTGCAACATTTGGACACCCAGAAGAATTGAAAGTACAAATTATGGTTTCGAAGATTACACCTTGGCAGAAACCTAAATCAGTCAACGTGGCCATGATTCATCCTACTTGTCAGCTGAGAACTTTTCAACCGATTGTAAACTTTAACATACAATAATTAAAGTTTTGCTTTAAACTTCTAATTAAAAAACCGTTTGCCATACCAAATAATTATGAAATACTTACAAACTTGTAAAAGACCTACTTTTATAAAAAATAAATGGATACACTGGAATACTGTACACGTTAGATTTACGGTTCTGAAAAATGCTAAAAAATTTGTAAGGTGCTATCTGATGAGTAAGACAGTGTTGTATCTATTTCATTTGTGTAAGTGTTCGTTGTTTGTTTTTCTGCTTTTTGTTATTTTTTGTTCTCAGTTGGATTTTTGCAATAAGATATATAAGCTGCACGTAAAGTATGTTAAATTTGAAGATACACCTTTAAGAGGTTACTTTCATGCGTGTGAATGCTAAATCTACAGTTAATTTTCGTTGTCTACCCGATAAGACTCTTTTTGTTTCTTTACTGCTTGTACTAGTGTTGTTTTCTTCTTGCTTTATTTCTACATTTAGTACATTTAGTAATAGTGTTTCGCCTTTTGTATTAGGTGCATCGGGTAGTAAAGTTAGTAATGAGGTTGAACTTAGATCTGCTGTTAACAATGCTAAAGGATCAACAATTATTGAGCTTAGTAGCGATATCCAATTAACAGATACTATTAACATCACCACCAATAAAGACATAACTTTGACAAGCAGCAAAATTATCGGATTTTACAAGTTAATTGGTGCAGATCGTCGGTGCACTTTAACTGTTGAAGATAATGGAATACTAACAATTGACGGTATAATTGTAACTCATGAGGGGTATGTTGAAGGTAGGGGGATAACTGTTGAATCTGGTGGTAAACTTGTTCTGCTTAGTGGCGAGATTTCTGGTAATACCGCTCCAATGAGTTTTGGTGGTGTAGGTGGTCCTCAAGGTTTTAGTGGTGGTGTGTACAATGATGGCATTTTTGAGATGTATGGAGGTAAAATTTCCAACAACAGAGCAAGTAATGGTGCTGGTGGTGGTGTAGGTAATTATAACTATGGTATTTTTGAAATGTATGGTGGAGAAATTTTCAACAATACTGCTTTATCTATAACCAGTACTAATGCGTGGGGTGCCGGTGGCGGTGTGACAAATGGCGGTACTTTTGTTATGTCTGGTGGTGAAATTTACAACAATCATGTCGATTTCTATGGTGGTGGCGTGTATAATTCAGGTACTTTTGTTATGTCTGGTGGTAAAATTTCAGGTAATACAGCTGGTACTGGTGGTGGTGTGTACATTAGACTTGGATCGTTTGATAGGCAGGATGGGGTGATTTCTGGTAACACAGTTACAAACAAAGATGGCGAGGGCAAAGATGTATACACCTACAGTTATAATGGTGGATCGTCTAGTAGTAACAGTGGTGGGTCATCTAATAGTAATAATGGATCATCTGGTGGTAATAATGGTGGCTCTGGGTCTAATAGTGGTGGGTTAACTGGTGGTGTGGTATCTACTGGTGGTGGTTTTAGTTTGAGTGAGGTTGTGGTTATTTGTATAGGTGTTGTAGGTGTAACTTTGGCTGTTGTTATGGCAGTTTTATTATTTGCCTCTAAACGTAAGGTGGTCAGTAGGGGCGAAATGTAGTGGTGTTTGTATGATTGTTAATGTTGTATAGGGTTGTTTTTCGTTATTTTTATTGTAAATGGCGGTTGTTGTTTGTTTCTTTACTCTACATTTGTCCATATTCCATTTTGTTAGAGGTTCCCTTTAATTTGTCCTGCTTTTTCTAGTTTTTTATTATGCGGTCAAACTTCCTAATGGTATTTCAGGTTCTTTCGCAATTTGTGGCTTTGTAATTTTCAAATTGGTTTTAATTGCCTCAAAATATCTCTTCACTATTACCCCCTATAGGTTTTGAAAATAGTGTATGAAGTGGTCTTGAATTTCTCGACAAATGTAATATAACAGTAAACGTGTTAACATAAGATAATTTAAACACCTGAAGATGGTCGTATGGACGATAAAAACATCAAGCTCTTTGAAAATAGGCGTGTTCGTACAGTTTGGGATGAAGAAAAAGAGGAATGGTACTTCTCTATTGTCGATGTAATTCGAGTTTTAACGAATAATGACCGTCCACGAAAATATTGGAATGATCTGAAAACAAAGTTAAAAGCCGAAGGAAGTGAACTGTCCGAAAAAATCGGACAGTTGAAAATGCTTGCTGAAGATGGTAAAATGCGACTTACTGACGTTGCGGATACTAAAGGTGTTTTACGCATTATCCAATCCATACCTTCGCCTAAGGCTGAACCGTTTAAGCTTTGGCTTGCCGAGGTGGGCAATGATAGAATCAATGAAACAATAGACCCCGAAATAACGATTGACCGTGCTCTTGCTACATATTTGAAGAAAGGCTACTCTCGCGAATGGATAAACCAAAGATTACAAGCTATACAGGTTAGAAAAGACTTAACGAGCGAATGGGAAAACAGAGGTGTAAAGCAGGGAGCCGAATTTGCTATTTTAACGGATGAAATAACAAAAGCATGGACTGACATGACAACAAGGCAATATAAGAATTTGAAGGGTTTGAAAAAAGAAAATTTGAGATATAACATGTCATTGTTGGAGTTATCGCTTAATCAGCTTGCCGAAGCGACCACAGCGGAAATATCTCGAGAGCAGAAACCGCAGACTTTTGAGGAAAATAAAAAAGTTGCAAAAAGTGGCGGTAGTATTGTGGGTGATACGAGAAAAGCTATTGAAAAAGCGTCAGGCAAGCCTGTTATAACTTCAAAGAAGGCGGTTGATTTTGCGCAGCTTTTTACGGATGTAATTGAATATGAGGCTGATAAAGAGGATAATGTAGAAGATACACAATAGTTCTGTGTTGTTTTCTGTTTGTTTTTTTCTTTATTGTTATTTTGAACCGTTTTTAGTTGGTTGTTGTGGTGGTGTGATTTCTGCTTGTTCGCTGTTTATTCCGCGCCATTTTATTTTGTATGTGAGGTGTTCTAATATATCGGTTGTGTCGGTTGTTCCTTCTTTTTCTATTATGGTGGTTGCTTGTGTTAGTGTTAGTTTTCCTGTTTGTTTTAGGGCGTTGTCTATTGTGTTTGATATTTGTTGGAGTTTTTCTTTGCTTATTAAGCCGTTGGTTGTTGGGATGTAGTTTGTGGGTGGGTTAGTTGTTAGGGCTGTTTGTGCGGATTCAGTTGATATGCCTATTCTTTTGGCGAATTCTGTGAAGAGTAGTATGGGTTCTGTGAATGTTATCTGCATTTCTTGTACTAGTTTTATTTCTTTTGTTTTAATTTTTTCGAATTCTTTTTGGAGGTATTGGAGAATTGGTGCTAGTGGGATTTTGTCTTTGTAGTAAATGAAGTGTAGCTGTGGTCTTTTTTCTAGTGCTGCAAGTTTTTCGCAGGCTAATGTTTCTTGGACTATTAGTAGCATTTGTACGTTTGTTTTTTCTAGTTTTTCTGCTTTACGTTGCAGATAGTCTTCTGTCCAAAAGCCTATTATTTCTAGATAAATTTTGAGTCCTGCTTTTTCAAGTGAAAAGTCGGGTATGATAACTTGGTGACCTGCTAGTATAGGCTCTGGTTCCCGTTTAATGTGCCATCCCGGGTTTACGGCTTTAAATTGGTTGGCAAAGTTTTCCTCCGTGGAGCTATCATATTTTGTTGTTGCTATTTGTGAATTATCTATCTGCTGTTGTGGTTGTGGTGGTTGTAGTATTGTGTTGTGTTTTGTGTGTTCTATGTTAAAGTTGCATATTTCGTTTGTGTATTTCCATAGTATTTTGGCGTTTATTGTCCATTCTTGGTTTGTGATTATTGTGGGTAATAGTTTGGCTATGTTTGTTCCGTATTTTTTTGTTAGTTTGAATAGGCTTGAGGGGCCGTCTATTTTTATGTGAAAGTTGTTGTTTTCTTGTGTTATTTCATATATGAGTCCGAGTTTTTTAATGGTGTAAAATAGTTTTTGCCAGTTGCCTGATGTTTTAAAATTTAGTTCGCTGCACTCGAAGAGGAGTGTTTGTGTTAAGCTAATGTTGTACTTTTGGAGTAATTCATATGCTGTTGGGGGTTCGAATGTTTTGAGTGTTAGTTCTGATTCTAAATCGGCGTATAGTTGTTCTTCAATTGTTTCTGTTGGTAGGGATAGTTCTGTGGATACGGTTTTGATTATTTCTTGTCGTTTTTCTGGTGTTGTGGGTGTTCCTATTTGTTGTGTTGTTTGGAACACTTTTTTTCTTAGTTCTACGGGGTTGATTTTGTTGTTGCATGTAAAGTGGCTTTTTCGGTCAAGCAGTAATGATAGTGCTCTGATAAAGCGGTATTCGTGTCCTTGATTTTCTAACTCTGTAATATATGCGGTAATTGTTTTTTTCTTCTCTCCAATGTGGCTTTGGTAGAATTCTATTATGTTGTTTGCAGTTTTCAGGTTTTCAGGCGATAGCTTTGCATAGCGTGGCTGTATTTCGCCTTTTCGTTTATTTACTACAAGCAAACTACTTGGAAGCATGTTACCTCTCCCCCTGCCGTCGCTGTTGCTGCTGCTGTTGTTGTGCTGTTGTTGTTTTTGTTTGTGGTGTTTGTTCTTGTTGTTGTTTTAGGTGTCGTCTGCGGCTGATGTTTACTTCTATGGTTTCTTTGGAGATTATTTCTATTAGTTTAGCTGTTTTTCCTTCTTTTTTTCGTAGGAGGCGTCCTAGGCGTTGTATGAATTCTCTTTTGCTTCCTGTGCCGCCTAGTATTATTCCGACAGAGGCGTCTGGGACGTCTACGCCTTCGTCTAGGACTTGTGAGGTAACTATTGTTTTGTATTTGCCGTTTCCAAAGTTTGTTAGTATTTCTCGTCGTTCTTCTCTTGGTGTTTGGTATGTAACGGCTGGTATTAGGAAGCGTTTGCTTATGGTGTAGACTAGGTCATTGTATAGTGTGAAAATTAGTATTTTTTCTGCTTTATATGCTTCCAGTTTTTCTGCTAATACACAAAGCTTCGTTTCAGAGTTCACCGCCGTTTTTAGCGCCTTATTTCGTGCAAGCAGAGCTTCTCTGGCTTTTGGGTCTCTGCCTGTTGTCATAATAAAGCGTCTAAAATCGTTTGATGTTCTTAACACAAAGTGTTTCATTGATAAATAATTCCTAAAAACCGTCATGTCCTCGTCATAGCTTTTCTGCTCCTGCTCTGTTAACTCTACTGCTACTTTTTCATATGTATAATCTGAGAGATGCTTCCCCACGGTTAATTCTTCAACGGAGACAGAATAGACGGGGTCACCTACTAGTAAGGGCAAAAGATTATGTCTACTATCCGCCCGCTCATACGTAGCCGTTAACCCCATACGATAAGGCGCACTATACATCTCTGCAATTTGCATATAACCAGGAGAAGCTAAATGATGCACCTCATCAAAAATTAATAACATAAACTTGTTACCCAAAAACGCCGCCTGAACATACGCAGAGTCATAAGTAGAAACAGTAACCATACGCACAACACACTCACCACCCCCTATAACACCCGCCTCAACATTAAGACACTCCCTTACCCGCTTCCTCCATTGATCAAGCAAATCTAACGTGGGAACAACAATTAAAGTCTGAATTTTAAGCAACTCTACAGCCTTAAGCGCAATAAACGTTTTACCCGCAGCCGTAGGCAAAACTAACACACCCCGCTTACCCGCCGCCAACCACTTATCCAACGCCTTATCCTGATAAACCCTTAACTCAACACTACCCTCCAACTGCTCAAAAGCAGGCAAATCAAAAACAGAGTCCTCAAAAGAAACATTACTCTCACCCAAAAAATCCAAAACATCCCTATAATGACACGCCTTAACCCTATAACAACCACAACGAGGATCCCACTTACCATACGGAGTCCCCACATCACCACTCAACAACAACGTACCCTTATCAAACCACAAACGAAACATAACTACAAAAACTAAAAAGCAACAGTTAAACCTACCCAAAAACCCCAATAACTAACAATATCCCAAACAAGAAAAAGCATCCCGCGCCCACAACACATCACGCCACAACGCCCTACCCACCGCAACCAAATCCACCTTACCCTCCACAACAAGACTATCCGCAAACACAGGATCCACAATACCCCCAACACCCACCACAGGAACACCCACCTCCCTCTTAACAGCCGCCGCCTGCGAAACAAAATAACCACTAACACTCTTAAACTGCTTAGGATTACTCCCACACATACCCCCAGAAACATCCAAAACATCCACCCCAGCCGCCACAAGCCTCTGAGAAAAAACAACAGCATCCTCAACATGCGTACCATACGGCGCTAAATCATCAGAACCCACCCTATAAAACAACAACTTGTCCACACCCAACCGACGACGCACCGCCAAAACAACCTCCAAAGGAAAACGCATACGTCCCTCCAAACAACCACCATACTCATCACCACGCTTATTTAACAAAGGCGAAAAAAACTGATTAAGCAAATAACCATGAGCACCATGCAACTCTACACCATCAAAACCCGCCCTAACAGCCCTCTCCGCAGCAGCAACGAATTGTTCAACAACATTTTTAAGCTCATCAACTTCAAGCATACGCATTTTTCCCGCAGTACTAGGTCCAACTGGCTGATTATGTATAACTTTTTTATTTGCTACCCCACCCGCATGTGATATCTGCACTATTGCAGGTACGCCTTCTTTATGAAGAGCTGTGGCGAGTTTTTCATATCCTGAAATTAAAGAGTCATCATAAATGCCCAATTGTTTTGGTCCAATTTTACCCAACAAATCAATGTATGCATGCTCTACTATAGGTAATCCGATGTGTGCTGAGCGTCGAACATAAAAGTTGATGAGTTTGGATGTGATTGCCCCGTTAAAGTCTGCGCGACCACTTTGCATAGGTGGGAAAACAATACGGTTTCTTAATGTATAGTCTTTAACTTGTAGGGTGTCAGATAATTTAGGCAAACAACGGAGCTCCTTTGATAATGTTTGCTTATGTATAATATAAAAAGTTAGCATGGCAAAATTGTTTTTGTTGAGAGTGTTCACACTTAGAGAGATAACGTCATTTTTTCGTGTTTTTACTCGTTTTAGTTCCTCGTTCAAGGAATATATTGCCATATTTTATCATGATTTTCAACATTTCACAACCTTG
>JAITBW010000008.1 GCA_031283385.1 Nitrososphaerota archaeon | reverse complement strand
GGATAAAACAAAAATGAATAAACATACAAACTCTAAAAAAATTATAACTTTTGCACTGACTTTATGCATTCTTTTTAGCATATTGGCAGTCAATATGGCCGTTGCAGATGAATCTGGTTTTGCAGCTGAAACAATTACGCTACAACCTGGTTCAACTGCGCGTGATATTAATTTCAATTGGTACAGTGATAGAGCCGATGGTGCAGTATCTCTTGTGCAGATAGCTAAAAAAGCTGACTTGGTAGGCGGTAATTTTCCAGATGACAAAACAATAACTGTTACTGGCATTGTTGGCGATGCTTCTACTGGTAAAAGCTACCACAAGGCAAGTGTCACAGGTCTTGCACCTAGCACTGAATATGTCTACCGCGTATCTAATGATGGAACAACATACAGCAAAACTTATACCTTTACAACTGGTGGAATTGGCGATTTCCAATTCATAGCTGTAGGTGACCCACAACTCACCACCGGTAATCAAGACTCAGATAGCATTCACCCCGCTGATCGCACATCAACAACAAGAGCCGGATGGGCAAACACCTTAAGTGTCATAAGTCAATATTTTCCTGATGCAAGTTTCATGGCAGGTACAGGTGACCAAGTAGATACAAGCAATAGTGAAATTCAATATACTTATTACTTTGAGCCTGAATACATGAGCAGCCTACCAGTTGCACCATCAGTGGGTAACCACGAAGGTACAGCTGCAAACTTTGGTTATCACTACAACGTGCCAAATGAAACTCCTGGTAGCTATTTTGGTAACTACTGGTACACTTACAACAATGCACTCTTTGTAGTTCTTAACACCTCACCCTCACCTAACGCAGGAACAATAGGTAACTATATTCCAACAATGGATGCTACATTACAAGCAGCAACTGAGGCTAATCCAGGCTATACTTGGCTTTTTGTACAACACCACAAATCTACTGCATCACCAGCATCTCACCAAACTGATGCAGATATACTAGTTTGGTCACCTGCGTTTAATGCCCTTATGGACAAATACAATGTAGATTTCGTATTAGCTGGTCATGACCATGTGTATTCAAGAAGCTGGTTTATCGAAAATGGTGCAAAAGTAGAAGACATAGACTACTCAGTAAACACCGTTTCAGACCCACAAGGTACACTTTACTTCACCATGACCACAGGTAGTGGTCTAAAATATTATGACTTTCTCACATCCGCTCCAGCTAACCCTGCTTGGGTAAGCAGTACTGAAGGTTTGTATTATGAAGCCGCAACACCAATTGGTACTCTAACTGGTAAGCCCTGGTATACTAACGTTGGTATTCAATATAAAGTTCCACAGTTTACTGTAATAGATGTTACAGCTGATAGTGTGACCTTTAACACCTACCGTGTAGATACCATGGAATCTATTGATATATACACTGTTGTAAAATCAGTACCTGCTGTTGTTACTTTAAATGGCGATACAGCTGTTGTTGTTGGCAGTGATGTTACATACACAGTTTCAGTTAGCAACGTAAACAGACTTGCTACAGTTACTTTACAGTTTGAAGTTGATGGTAACTACTTTAACGGCAAATCATTCACAGGTCTTAACGGTTTTGATGTTCTTGGTGGTGGTGTCACATGGACTCCAGCTGCTAACGATATGTGGATAGGTCGCGTTACCCTTGTCAACCTAAATGGTGATGTAAGCAGCACTGGCGCTTTAGACATCTTTAAGATGGTATTATCATCAAGCAGTAATTTACTTGGAACAACTAATGTCAAATTACTAGATGCAGTCTTAAGCGGCTATGACGCTGCTGATGTGGCAATCTATATTGACGCTTCAGTAACAAATGCTGTTGTACAAACAACAATTGGTCAATACTTCTCAGTATACGATGTTAACAGAGACGGCGTTGTAGACCAATTAGACCTTACTACAGCTCAACTATACTACATGGCAGAAGAAGGCGACGCTAACTGGAATGTTGCAAAGTTTGCTGACGTTAACCGTGACGGACGCGTTGATATCGAAGACCTAATCTCCATACTAAACAACATAGTATGGTAAACCCCCAATTCTTATTTTTTTTATTTACGATTGCCCTTTTTGTCAAAATTTTTTCTTAGTGCCATTTCAGTGGGAATAATAGATCCTACAAGAACAAATAGTTGAACAATGACAAGTATACAGCCAAAAATACCTATAGTGTCTATTTCTTTTCCTGCTACAATAATGTGTGTTTCTTAAAATTTGAGGGTTATTTAGTTGTAAGCTGTTTTTAGATAGTCTTTTTTGAGCTTTAGATAGTAGAAGGTGTTTATGTCCAGTTTTTAGCGAGTAGTTTTGCTTGGTCTAGTACGGTGTCTGTTGCTTTTTGTTGTTTGTCTGGTGGGTAGCCGTATTTTCGTAGGACACGTTTAACTGCTATGCGTAGTTGTGCTTGTACGCTTTCTCGTAGTGTCCAGTCTATGCGTACATTATTTTTGATAGTTTGAACGAGTTCTTTTGCAATGATTTTTAGCTGCTCATCTGCCATGACTTCTTTAACGCCTGGATGATCAATTAGTGCATCATAAAATGCAACTTCATCTTCAGATAAATTTAGTTGAACTCCTCTTGACTGTGCATCTCTCATAGTTCTTGCTAGTTCAATAAGTTGTTGAATAACTTGAGAGGTCTCTATACTCTTGTTAGTGTATGCCTTAATTGCTTTATCTAGCAAGTCTTCAAAGCTTCTAGCTTGTATAAGGTTCTTTTTCTGAATGAAACGTATTCTATTTTCTAAGAGTCTTTTTAGGGCTTCAAAGGCGAGGTTTTTTTGTGGCATACCCTTAATTTCTGATAGGAACTCTTCATCTAAAATGTTAATGTTGGGTTTTTTAAAGCCTGCTGCTGCAAAGACATCAATAACTCTGTCGGATACTATGGCTTTGGAGAGGATTTGTTTTATAGCTGAGTCATAGTCTTGGGGTTTGTCTTGTTTGGTTTCAGTGTTTTTAACAAGTGCTGCTTTAATGGCTTGGAAGAAGCCCACGTCATCTCTGATTTTTAGGGCTTGTTGATGTGGTATGGATAGGGTAAATGCGTAAAGTAGGGTGGTTACTTCTTTTAGGTAGCGTTCTTTGCCTTTTTCTTGTTTTAGTACTTGTTCCATAGCTTCAATAATTATGGTTAAGCGTTCTTTAGGTTGGGTGGTGAAGAATTGTTTATAGTTGTATCCGTTAAAGAAGGCTTTTGTTGTTTCATAGTGTTCTAGCATGGCAGCTATGGCTTGTTCTTGGGGGATGCCTGTTTGTTTTTTGTCACTATCGGTATAGTCTGCTAAGGCTTGTTTTAGTTCTGTTGCAATGCCTATATAGTCTACGACGTATCCGCCTTGTTTTTCTTTGAAAACGCGGTTGACGCGGGCAATGGCTTGCATGAGTGTGTGGCCTTTCATGGGTTTGTCAAGGTACATGGTGTGCATGCTTGGGGCGTCAAAGCCTGTTAGGAACATGTCGCGTACGATTATGATTTTTAGTGTGTCTGAGGGATCTTTGAAGCGTTCGCCTATGTCGTGTCGGCGTTGTTTGTTTCGAATGTGTTCTTGCCATGTAGGTCCATCGGTTGCTGAACCTGTCATAACTACTTTTATGACGCCTTTATTGTCGTCTTCACTATACCACTCAGGTTTTAGTTTGACTATTTCATTGTGTAAGTCTATGCAGATGCGGCGGCTCATGCATACAATCATGGCTTTGCCCTCCAAAACCGATAACCGATTTTCCCAATGATCCGCTATGTCTTTAGCGACCCGTTTAATGCGGT
This sequence comes from Nitrososphaerota archaeon, assembly GCA_031283385.1. Taxonomy (GTDB): domain Archaea; phylum Thermoproteota; class Bathyarchaeia; order Bathyarchaeales; family Bathycorpusculaceae; genus Bathycorpusculum. Next base: position 894 of record JAITBW010000008.1, on the reverse strand, counting down.
CTGGGCTGCCTACAACTTTTTCTATACGACTCCATTTGCTCTTAAGATACTCTTTGCCTTCTATTTCTTCATCCTCAGTGACTTCTTCAAAGGCTTCATCTAAGTGAGGTCGCTCCTCAGGTTTGATGTCTATTTGAACTAAACGGCTTTCGTAGTAGATTTTGACTGTGGCTCCATCTTCTACGGCTTGGTTTACATCATAAGTGTCTATGATTGAGCCAAAAACTGCTGGTGTGCTGCGATCAGCTTTTTCTATGGGTGTGCCTGTGAAGGCTATAAAGCTGGCGTTTGGTAGTGCGTCTCGTAGATATTTTGCGTAGCCATACTTTAGGTCTGCGTTTTTTGTTTTTAGTCCAAATCCGTATTGGCTTCGATGGGCTTTATCTGCAATTATGATAATGTTTTTTCGATCTGAGAGCAAGGGGTATTGTATGTTTTTGTCGTCGGGGAAGAATTTTTGTATAGTGGTAAATATGATGCCGCCTGAGCTGACTTTTAGTAGTTCTTTTAGTTGTTCGCGGTTTGTTGCTTGTTTAGGTTTTTGTCGTAAAAGTTCGTAACATCGGCTAAAGGTGCCTAAGAGTTGATCATCTAAATCGTTGCGGTCTGTTAGGACAATTACTGTTGGGTTTTCAAGTTGTGGCTCAAGAACCATTTTGCATGTGTAGAAGACCATGGTTAAGCTTTTTCCGCTGCCCTGTGTATGCCAAACTACGCCTGCTTTATGATCTTTTTTAGTGGCTACAACCGTTGAGTTGATGGTTTTTTGCGCCGCGTCATATTGGTGGTAGGCAGCTATTTTTTTGCTAATTTTTATGTTACCTTCATTTTTGTCTTTCTCTGCCTCATATACTATAAAGTGCTTAATTAGATCTAGAAGTGTTTGGGGATTTA
>JAITBW010000148.1 GCA_031283385.1 Nitrososphaerota archaeon | reverse complement strand
CTCTTTAAAGTGATAAAATTACCCTTACTCTTATGCATACCCTGCCCTTCAACCATTAACATGCCGTTAACACCTATGCCCTTTGGCCAGTGTTCAGGAGGGAAGAGGGCTGCATGGTGGAAAACGCAGAAAGAGAGATGATTAGCTACTAACTCCTTAGCAGAATTCCTTAAGTCAAAGGGGTACCAGTAGAGAAACTCTTCACGCATAGCCCCTAACAACTCCATAGATACGCCAGTTGTTTCACTAATTTCCGCACAGTTGCCTTTACCGTAGAATATGTAGTCAAAAACTCTTGGCGTAAGCGCCTCTGGCTGTATATTATTTTGATTAATATGCTTATTTATAGTGTAAAACGCCATATACAGTGTGGAGTCACTTAAAGTTTCAATTATCCAGCCCTCACCCCACGGTAGAGGCGTTCCAAAACCTGTTGTTCTAGCGCATGCCCACTCGTTTAGCCAGTCAATTGTAGAGTAAAAATTGGCGCGGGCGGTTTCTGGATAAATTCTCATTTGCGCTATGACTTCTTTAGCTTTCTCTTTCCACTCTGCGTTTGAATAATTTAAGAACCATTGATCTGACAAAATTTTTACTATACACGGTGTCATACAGCGACATATAACTTGCTCGGGTAAATCATACATGATGTCTGCTATGCCTAACTTGTTAAAATCCGCTATTAGCTGATCTTTAACTTCCCTAATCGATTTACCCGCGTAAACCCCACAGTTATCTTCAAGTTTGCCACTATGGAACTCTTTTTTGTACAGCTCTTTAGTAGCTACATCCGCCTTTGGATCATGCTGATCTTTAATACCCATTTGCTCTACAATTTCCACTGCAGGATACTTACCAAACCCGTCAACTTTAATTATAGAGACAGGCTTAATTCGCAAAACTATATCGGCGTCTACACCAAAATCCTCCATAACACCCGGATTCTGCTGAAGGTCCTTCAACGCAAGCCAATCAAAAGGCGCATGCGCAGGGACACTATACACTATACCTGTAGCAATTTTAGTATCAACAAACCAGCCAGGCAAAATAGGCAACTCTTCCTGTGTTATAGGGCTCTTAAAAGTCTTACCTACAAGCTCTCTGCCCTTAAAAACACGATTAACTACAACTGTTTTCTCCTGCTCTCTCAACTTTTCAACAGCATCTTGACTAATTACCCAACGCTCGCCATCATTAACAGTAGCTTCCACATACTCAGCATCGGGATTAACCCATAGATTTGTTATACCGTAAACAGTTTCAGGTCTAAAAGTCGCCGCAGGCAAAAACAAATTCTCACCTAACCTGTACTTAATTAACGTATACTGCTCAGCAGTTACACCCTCACCACTCTGACGATCATGATCACCCGTAGGACTCTTATCCTTAGGACACCAAACAACAGGATGAGTACCACGCGTAACATACCCCTGACCCTCCAACTTTCCATACTGCCACTCAATAAACTTTTGAAAAGTAGGCCAAACAGTCGTAAACTCACGACGCCAATCAACTGAAAAACCTATACGCCTAGCAACAACTTTACCCTCATCAGTATAATACTGAGCCATATACTTAGGATCAACAAACCTCTGCAAACGCTCCTCAGAAACACCATCAACCTCCCTAAGAACACGCATATACTCCATATCACCCCTAGCAACACGCTGACTAGCACCCAACAAAGGCTGCCCAGTCCAATGCCACGCCCAAGGCCAAAGCACATTAAAACCCTGCATACGCTTAAAACGGGCATACACATCAACTCTAGACGCAGAAAAAGCATGACCCACATGAAGCGGACCATTCATGTATGGAAACGGAAAAGTCACCATAATTTTCTGTTTAGCCAAATCCGGATCAGCTTCAAATAAATGAGCAGATTCCCATAAGGCTAACCATTTCTCCTCAACTTGCTTTGTTTGGCTCATAAAACCAGTTGAGTAAAACCTAAACTATAAGACTTTTGCTCCATCTCATCGATAATCTAAAAAACAACACCTATTTTACCAATTATCCTACACACCTTCCATGTAACAGACATACATGAAACCTTGATTTCTAATTTACTATCTATCTACATACCTACTAATGCTTCAAATTTCTTCCATAATAATCTACTACCAAACCGTTATAACAAAATTACTTTGATGTATCAAACTTTGTATTTCTATTACTTTTGGGTTCTAGACGAATTTCCTGTCATGGTAGCCTTTATTTATATGATTTTATGTCTATATCCAATGCATTAGATTATTGTGCTTTGGACACATTATGTCTAATAAAGATGACATTAAATAGGGTTGTGTCTGGTTAATATATAGGGTGAGCCAAAAATTGGGAATCATTTCGAAAAACGATGTAGTTAACATCATTCTGTTAGTTAATTCCCTTGTTTGGTATTTGTGCTCTTTTAGCTTTTTAAAAAATAATACCGGTTTTACAGGCAATGATCTTGTAATGATTATTGGTATTAATTTGATAACTACCTTTTTAGCTGCTGTCTTAAGCAGTAAGGTAATTCAAAAAATTGGAAACCGAACCAAAATAATAGTGCCATGGTTAATTATAGGCATATTTATATCAATATTAATTTTGTTTATTGATTCTTCTTTTTTCAATTTTGGTTCTATTACCAGCGTTATTGGTCCTGCACCTAAAAATTTTCCGATTAGTGCTTCATTTTTTGAAATTTCTCTTATTTCAGGTATTGTAGGGACATATTGTGGGTTTGGTTTTCCTGCGCTACTGGGGTATTTTACTGCAACTACAAAAAGTGTACATCGAGCAAAAATTAGTGGTATAATTCTTTTAGTTACAAGTCTTAGTTACGCTTTAATGGTTTTGTTTGTCCAAACTGCAATATCCGCTGTTATAGTTCTAGCAATTTGTAAACTCTGTGGTTTACTCGCTATAATATTTCTAAAACTTTCGGAAGTAAAAATTAGCAAAGAAGAAAAAGTTTCATATAAAACTGTACTAAAAGACCGTTCAGTACTACTTTACATTGTTCCTTGGTTAATGTTTTCAATAGTAAACGCTTTTGCTCTTCCAACTCTAAGTAGTGGTTTTGGTGCTGATACTATTAATACAGTTACATTTGTGGAAAATATTCTAGCGGGTATTTTTGCGGTAATTTTTGGTTTTGTCGCTGTTCGTTTTGGTCGAAAGCGATTGTTGTTTTTTGGTTTTACCATGCTTGGAGTAGGGTATGCAATATTAGGTTTATTCCCTTCTGACTATGGTTTGTACTTTTACACTTTTGCTGATGGTGTCGCATGGGGGATTTTTATGATGCTGTTTATTTTAACTATATGGGGTGATATAGCTGACAAAAGAGATAGCGAGAAATTTTTTATCATTGGTTTTTTGCCTTATTTGCTTTCTGCTTTTCTACAAGTGGCATTTGGACAATTTATTGCTGAATCAGTAACAAATTTAACAAGTGTCTTCCTTTTTATTAGCATATTTCTGTTTATTGCTATCACTCCTCTTTATTTTGCTCCTGAAACGCTGTCAGATGAAGACAAAACAAATAACGAGCTAACGACTTATGCTGAGGAAGCTCTAAAACAATTTGAACAAGAAACTAAAAAGCAGTAAAGAACACAGATAATGCTGCTAACAGCTGTCTCTAAAAGTTATGCGAAAAAGAGCGATTTAGTAGAACAACACTTAAGCGTCTTGTGCGTGTTGCTTTGGTATGTTCTTTCACGTGATACTTGCTACAGATTGTAATCTTCAATGTCGTTACTGTTTTGGTGAATCACTTGATGATTTCGATGAAGATTTTAGTGATGATTTAGAAGTAGATTATTCTCTACCACGTAAAATTACCTATGACGTTGAAATTCTAAAAAATTTTTGCAGTAAAGACCCTGAGTGTGTTTTAACTTTCTATGGTGGCGAACCATTGTTACAAATGGAGTCACTTAAGCAGATCATGAATACTATTGAGCCTAAATTGTATATGCTGCAGACTAACGGGCTGCTTCTTGATAAACTTGAATCTAAGTATGTTAACCGTTTTCACACTTTACTTGTATCAGTTGATGGCGAGGAAAATTTGACTGATTATTATCGTGGTGAAGGTACTTTTCGTAAAGTTATTGAAAATTTAAAGCTCATAAAACAAAATGGTTTTAATGGTGAATTAATTGCCAGAGTTACTGTCATGGAGCAAACTGATATCTATAAACAAGTTCGTTGGTTGCTTGATAATCCCGAGTTTTCTTTTACGTCTGTTCATTGGCAGCTTAATGCAGGTTTTTGGGGTAATGATTATCAGAGGCGTAATTTTGTGGAATGGTCTGAGCTTAATTACATTCCGGGTGTTAGGGCGCTTGTTAAATTTTGGGTTGATGTCATGGAGCAGTCTGGTAAGGTTTTGAAGCTTTATCCTATTTTGGGTATAGCTTATTCTATGTTGCATGGTGAGGTTGTGAATTTTTTGCGTTGTGGGGGTGGTTGGATAAATTATGCAATTCAGACGGATGGGTATATACTTGCTTGTCCGACAATGTGGGGGATGTCTATGCACTATTTGGGGCATATAGCTGATTCGCATCCGTTAAAGTTGGAAAAGGTGTTTGTTGACCAGTTGCCTTGTTCGGATTGTGAGCTTCTAAATATGTGTGGTGGTAGATGTTATTACGCTAATATTACTCAACGTTGGAGTGTAGATGATTATAAAAAAGTTTGTAACACCGTTAAAGCGCTTGTTGATGCTGTTTCCGCAGAAATTCCGCATATTAAGCAGTTGATAGCTCAAGAAAAAATTCTTTTGTCTGATTTTGACTTTGTCAAATATAATGGTGCTGAAATAATCCCATAGCTTTTCTTTTATACTACAAAATGAGTTTCGTTGAATGGTGATAAAAAGGGGTGTTGTGATGACTTTTAGTAATGTGTGGTGTTTATGGTAACGTGTAAAAAGCGGGTATGTGTTTTCATAGTGAACTAAATTGTTGTAGTTGTTGTGTTTGTTGTTTTACTGTTGTACAGTTTGTTTTTTGTGATTTTTGTGCCTGTTTTTGCGAGTTTTTCATGTTAAATTTGCGTTTATATTGCTCATTTGTGAAATATTGTCTTGTTTTGTATGGTTTAGTTATGTACGAGTCGTTATATGGTTGCATTATTTTGTTACGTATAATGTAGTGATTTAACTATGAATACAAAACTTAGGTATATGTTTAATTATGGACATAATAGAGGTAAAACGTCACTTATGCTTTTTATTTCCTTGGCATTTGTGTTATTGCTGATTATTTATTCATTTAGTCCAATATTTAGTGGAGTTGCAATTTTTGCTCATGCGGCTCCTTCTGCGCCTGCACCGGAGGAATTTGCTTCTTCTGAGGTAGATCTTATAGATATTATTGCCGCTATAGCGGATGGTGGTGAGGTGGTTATTGGTCTTCAGTCCGATATTCAGTTAACAGCTTCGTTATCTATTCCTGATGATAAGCATGTTATATTGGTGAGTGCTGGCAATAATGATGAAATGTATCAGTTGATTGGTGCAGATGGTGAAGATACTATTGTAATTGTTACTGGCGGGCTGTTGTCGCTTTATGATGTTATTATTACTCATAATGATGATGAATCTGGTCGTGGAATAACTATTAATTCTGGTGGCAAACTTGTAATGTATGACGGCGAAATTTCTAATAACAAAATTATACTCGCTCCTGGAGGTGGTGTGCACAATAACGGCGGCATTTTTGAAATGTCCGGCGGTGTTATTGTTAGTAACTCTGCATATGATGGTGGCGGAGTTTGCAACTCAGAGGGTGCTGAATTTATCATGAATAGCGGCGTTATTGGTGGTAGTGAGATTGATAAAAACATTGCTTATGCTGGTGCAGGGGGTGGTGTATGTAATAGTGTAGGCTGTATTTTTGAGATGATTAGTGGTGAAATTTCTTATAATGACGGTAATTCGGCTGGTGGTGTGTACAACGGTGGAACATTTGATATGCGTGGTGGTGAGATTTCAAATAATAACGTTACTGGTGCTGGAAGTGGCGGTGGTGGTGTGTTTAATCGGGGTGTTTTTAACATGTTTAGTGGTGAGATTTCTTATAATTTTGGGTCACTTCGTGGTGGTGGTGTGTATAATGCAAATGACTTAGGTTCTGCTGCTTTTATTATGCATGGGGGCAAAATTTTTGGCAATACTGCTGAATACATGGGTGGTGGTGTGTATCTTTACAGTACTGGTAGGGATAGTTGTACTTTTACCATGATAGGTGGTGAGATTTTTAATAACATGGCGCTGCATTCGGTTGATTATACTGGATTTGGTGGTGGTGTAGCTAATGATTATGGTGAATTCATAATGGATGGTGGCGAGATTTATGGTAATACCGCGATTTCTGGTGGTGGTGTGTTTAACCTTGGTACTGGTGTTCATGGTGCTTTTACTATGAATGGCGGTATAATCGGTGGCGTGACTAGTGATAAGGCTAATTCTGCCGATTTAAGTGGTGGTGAGTTTCTAATTATTATGATGGCACGATTGTGATGAATGATGGTGCAATCTGTGGTAACACTGCGCAGTATGGTGGTGGTGTATATCTTTATAATTATACTAACACAGTTAGTGTTTTCAACATGTTTGATGGCGAGATTTCTTACAACTCTGCTTCATATGGTGGTGGTATATACCTCAATGGCGTGTATGCTCCGTGTACAGTATCCGGTGGTGTGATTTCAGATAACTCTGCTATAATTGGTGGTGGCATCTGGGTACGTTATGAATATTTGAGCAATCTAAAGGTTGCTGCAGGTGTTGTTTTTGCAGATAATAGTGCTCATGTGGCTTATGATATAGATCCATTAGATGATTATGCTGTAGATGCGTATGCCAATAACATTTATGGCACTATTTGGTCGATTTTTGGTCAGGGCTATAATAATTATGATATAAGCTATACTAATGGGTTGCAAGCGGTGGTCTACAGTGTTACGGTGCAGGATAGTTATGCTCCTACATCTGGTGCAGGTAATTATGCTGCTGGCGAGAGCGTCACTATTAACGCTGGGACTCACACGGGTTATAGCTTTAGTGGTTGGACAATAAATACAGATGACATAACATTAGACAACAATCCAACAACAACATTTACCATGCCAGACAAAGACGTCATTATCACTGCAAACTGGACACCACAAAAGGACAACGATGATGATGAAGATGTTGATGAAGATCTTTACGCGGTAACATATTATGGAAATGGTCATACCGGTGGTGTGGTGCCTGTAGATAGTTTTGGTCCATATGTTAAGGATAGCTTAGTTATAGTGCTTAGTCAGGGTAGTTTAAAACGGGAAGGCTACACTTTTCTTGGTTGGGCAACAAACCCGTCTACAACGGAGGCAACATATCTAGCTGGCTCGACTTTTATCATATCTGCTGATACTGTGCTTTATGCTGTATGGGCAGAGATTTTCTTTACAGTAGAATATCAGCCGGGTACTCATGGTACGTTTGATACGCAAGTTACTAGCGGTTTATCCTATGGGGATACAACACCTGCGGCTCCAATAGTTACAGGTGAAAACGGCTGGACCTTCGCTGGCTGGTACCCGACAATAAGCACAACAGTTACTGGAAACGCTGTCTACATTGCGCAGTGGGAACAAGAATTATCGGTGCCAAGTAATGATGATGGTGATGGTGGTGGTGGCGTGTTTGTGGTAAAGTTTGTAGATTGGGATGGGCGACTTTTAAAAACTGAAACTGTGCCCTATGGTGGTTCTGCAACTGCGCCAGCAAATCCTGCACGTGAAAACTATACATTTACCGGTTGGGATCGCGCTTTTACTACTGTAACATCAGACCTTACAATTACAGCACAATACACGCCAAATGTTGCTCCAACGCAGTCTCCAATAATTACGCCACATCCTGATGTTGACGGCGATGAAGACAAGGAACCTTTGATGGTTTGGGCATTTGTAAATCTGGTCCTAAGTATCGTGGGCATTGCATTAGCGATTATAGGTGTTATTTTCATGTTGCTTCAGCACAAATTAGCTGACAAAGAGGAGAAAACTGTTGATGATAAATTAGTAGTAGACAATAGCGATACGCGAGTAAGTAGGAATAGGTGGTGGTTAATTGTAGCGTTTGCTCTGAGCATTATAGGTGTTGTTGTGTTTTTACTTACTGAAAATATGAGCCACCAAATGGTGCTGATAGACAAATGGACTATTATAAACGCTGTAATTTTCGTAGCAGAAATCGTGGCAATACTCATCTATTCAAACACAAAAAAAGAAGACGATAAGCAAACAACCTACTACAACAACCAGTCAACTAAATAACCTACAACATTTTTTTATAAAAAACCTAGCAGAATACCTGCCGCGTTAGCGGCAGGATGAATGCGTCAGGTCTATTAGCGCCATAGTTGTAGTTTTTGTCACCCTTAGATAAGGGAGGTGATAGATTGGAT
>JAITBW010000068.1 GCA_031283385.1 Nitrososphaerota archaeon | reverse complement strand
AGCACAGTTAGGCACTTCAATATCTGCTATGCGAATGTTACCTATACCCTCAAGAATAAGTGCTCTCATATCATTTTTTGCCTGCAATAAAGAACTTCTTTTTTCCTCACATTTAAAATTATTCTTCAAATTGAACATACTATTAATAGTTAAAAAAAGAATAAGGCAATAGCCTTCTAAATTTCACAGGCGCATTCATTTCCTGAACGTGTCCCTGCTACTGTTGTTGTGGTCGTTTCTTTTTGCTGTTTTATCTGGCTTAATTTATTCCATGGTCTATCATGGTGTCTGCTACTTTTACAAAGCCGCCAATGTTTGCGCCTTTAACATAGTTTATGTAATCGCCCTCTGTACCGTATTTGACGCAGGTCTGATGAATAGCTTTCATGATTTCCTTTAAGCGTGCATCTACTTCTTCACGTGTCCATGAGAGTCGCATACTATTTTGGGTCATTTCCAACCCAGAAGTTGCTACGCCGCCAGCGTTTGCTGCCTTACCTGGACCATATAAAACTTTGTTTTTAAGAAACACTTTCACGCCTTCTGGCACTGTAGGCATATTAGCGCCCTCTCCTACACAATAGCAGCCATTCTTTACCAAAGTATTAGCATCCTCGCCGCTTATCTCATTTTGCGTAGCACAAGGCAATGCAACATGACACTCAACACCCCAAGGACGTTTACCCTCCAAATACACCGCGTTTTTGTATTCACTTACATAATCTCTGATTCGACCTCGCCTAACATTCTTCAAATTCATAACATAGGCAAGCTTTGAATTATCAATACCCTCACTATCATAAATAGTTCCATCACTATCAGATAATGTCACTACTTTTCCACCCAACTCGTTAACTTTCTGCACCGCATACTGAGCAACATTACCAGAACCCGAAATCGCCACTATCTTACCACTAAAATTCTCCTTCCGTGTCTTCAACATCTCTTGCGCAAAATAAGTAACACCATAACCCGTAGCCTCTGGACGAATTAAACTACCACCCCAATTAAGACCCTTACCAGTTAAAACACCCGTAAACTCATTCCGCAACCTTTTATACATCCCAAACATGAAACCAATTTCCCGAGCACCAACACCAATATCTCCAGCCGGCACATCAGTATTAGGCCCAATATGCCTAGAAAGTTCAGTCATAAAACTCTGACAAAACCTCATAACCTCCATATCACTTTTATTTTTAGGATCAAAATCTGCACCACCTTTACCGCCACCCATAGGCAACGTTGTTAACGAATTTTTAAACACCTGCTCAAACGCTAAAAACTTTAAAACACTTAAATTAACACTTGGATGAAAACGCAAACCACCCTTATATGGGCCAATAGCTCCATTCATTTGAATCCTGTAGCCTTTGTTTACTTTTACTTCCCCCTTATCATTAACCCATGTAACTCTAAACATAACTACTCGTTCAGGCTCAATTATTCTTTCTAAAACGTTAGCAGATTGATACTTGGGAGTATTTTCAATTATAGACCAAACAGATGTAACAACCTCTTCTACAGCTTGATGAAATTCTTGCTGATTAGGATTCCTATCTTTTACATATAACATAAAGTCTTCAGGCGTTTTATACAACATTACAGTTCTCACCATTTAATTACGCTCTACTATGCTTACATACCCTTAAAAAGCTGTTTCCTTGTATTTAACACTGTTTAATGCCTTTTTTCAGTTATGTTTACAGTGCCAATTGGATACACGTGTTTTTAGCGGTATATAGGCTTTATTGGATAACACTAATGGTGCGTGTTTCTAATTTATTTTTGTAGGTGGTTTATTTCTTCTATGTTGTTACCTGTAAAATTTCTAAAATATTTCGATACTGCAATACAGTATAATTTAGTACGCAAATGTCATAAAAGCAAAATAAAGGGGGATATACTGATAACCGTTCCGTTTCATTGTTAAAACGCTAATAAACTCTACACGTCTATTGTTTGTGAAAATATTCTATGTGTGTAATATGTTGCATATGGAGTTCATATGAAATAATCTATGATGGTTGGTGTGTTATAATTGTTAAAAATTAGTTTTATGCGATCTGCTGTGGGGTGAGCAGCTTATTTTGATATCGGGTATGTGATGTATATGTATGTTGTTCTATATTTTGATTTGTGATATCAAAAGTATATATTATAGTGCGAGTTCTTGTTAGCGGAATAATACATAAAGAGTTAGTTATCTATGAATGGAAGCAATAAAACTTTAGTAACAAAAACATCAAAAAATATGTCATATAAAAGAATAGCATCACTTTTTCTTGTAGTAATAATGTTAGCAGGAATATTGCCCGGTGGGCTAATAAATATAACAAATAACGTTAACGCTGCACCAGATTCAACATGGACTCCCGATGAAGACTTAGGCGAGGTTTTAGTTACAACTCAACAAGAATTATACGATGCTTTACGCGGCGTTGGCACTAACGGTGCTGACCCTGTTACTATTAACGGTAACTATTTCTCTGGTGGTGCCAGTGAAATCAAAAAGATATATCTAGGAGCTGATTTAACTTATGCGGGAGCGGCAGGAACTGCTGCTAACGCTCTCCGAGGACGCCAATCCCTTATAATTGAGGGTGTAAATCCTCAAACAGAAATTAGACACACACTTACATTTACTAACCCTCTTTATGAAAACCCCGCAACAGGCGGCACTGGTCGTGGTGGCATAATTCCTAATCTTACATCCTAAATTCCCGAGAAATTATACCTACCGATTTACTCAGGAACAGGTATATCAAATGCCTGATAAATCAAACGCTGATCCTTAGTAACCGGATAAA
>JAITBW010000009.1 GCA_031283385.1 Nitrososphaerota archaeon | reverse complement strand
TTGTTAGAAAATTGTGGCCTGAGGTATGGCTGAGTATAGCGGCTAAACAGTTTAGATGGTAAAATCATGAATAGCAAGATAATCTACTATGGGGTGAAATTATTTTGGGAAAAGACAATTTGACATAAAATCCTTCTTCGATGCAATATGTAATAATCAGGTTATTATTGTTGTAAAGGCTGTTGTTAAGAGAAGCTTAATAATGGGGTATACGGGTTACGGTTTATGAAGTGTAGGATAAATAAAGTTAATGGTGATGAGCTCTCAATACTTGGTTTTGGGTGTATGAGGTTTCCAAAAGATGAAATGGAGACAGAGGAGCTTGTTTTGTATGCTATTGAGAACGGCATCAACTATTTTGATACGGCGTTTGTGTACAAAAATAGTGAGGTTATTCTTGGGCGTATTTTAAGTAGGAATAATAAGCGTAAAGAGGTTAAATTAGCAACTAAAATTCCGCCGTATATGGTTAAAAAGTATGATGATTTGGATAGAATTTTCAGTCAAGAGCTTGCACGGCTGCAAACAGATTATGTTGATTATTATTTTATTCATATGCTTACGGATCTTAGTGTGTGGAATCGTCTAGTTGATTTAGGTATTGAAAAGTGGATTGAAGAGAAAAAAGCGGCTGGTCAAATTAGAAATATTGGTTTTTCATATCATGGCGGTAGGGATGAGTTTGTCAAAATTTGTGATGCTTATTTATGGGAATTTTGTATGATTCAGTATAACTATTTGGATGAAAATAATCAGGCAAGTAGAACGGGGTTGCAGCATGCGGCAAATAAGGGAATACCTGTAATGATTATGGAGCCTTTACGTGGTGGTGCGCTTGCGAATAATTTGCCAAAAGGCGTAGCAAAAGTTTTTGATGATGCACATGTTAAAAGGTCTCCTGCAGAGTGGTCGTTTAGATGGTTGTGGAATCAACCAGAGGTTACCTGTGTCTTGTCAGGTATGAATAGTTTAGAGATGCTTAAAGAAAATATTGAGACGGCTAAAACGGCTAACATTGATGATTTTTCTGAGCGTGATTTTGCCGTAATTGAAAAAGCAAAACAGGCGTTTACAGAAGCTATAAAAGTTCCCTGCACAGGCTGTAGTTATTGTATGCCTTGTCCGCAAGGTGTTGATATACCTACATGTTTTTCATGCTATAATAACATTGTAATTGAAGGTAAAAAGGCAGCTTTCATAAAATATATAATGCAAACCTCACTGAAATCTAAGCCTCAAGTGGCATCTTTGTGCAATAAATGTGGACACTGTGAAAAAAGCTGCCCACAAAAAATCGAAATACGCACTGAACTTCAAAACACCAAAAAGGCATTTGAAAAATTTTACTTTAAACCAGTCGTATATATCGCAAAAAAATTCATGAAAATTAATTCATAACATCCACTTACAAAAAAAGGGCAGGTGTGCAACATGTGTATGGTTATTGCACTTTCATCGACATTTTTTATTTATCTGGACTTGTTTGCCAATGTATTACTAAAAACCAAAAAGAATCGCGGTAAAGTTGCAGACAAATATAGCGTTGAATTCGGATACGAAAATTTATGGATGCCTAAATAGACGAAGACTTTACAGAACCTATGTGGTATCTTTATAAGGGGGCTTTATATACCCCTCATACACTATTTAAATAGTCTATCACGTGAATTAACATGAGTACCCGAAAAACAATAATATCAATTCAAAACATTGTAGCATCAGTTTCACTTAACCAAAAAATAGACTTACAGAAAATTGTAGAAAAATTTCCACAAACCGAGTACAATCCAAGCGTATTTCCAGGTCTAGTCTTCAGACTTAAAAAACCCAAAACAGCCACATTAATATTTGGCACAGGTAAAATGGTTTGCACTGGTGCTAAGTCAGAGAAAGAGTCACGAAGTGCTGTAGAAAAAGTTGTAAAAGAGCTTAGAAGTGAAGGCATTCAGATTACAGAGAAACCAGTTGTTAACATTCAAAATATTGTTGCGTCTGCAGAGTTGGGTGGCGAAATTGATCTTGAAAGTCTCATATACAAGCTTAATCGTGTCATGTATGAGCCTGAACAGTTTCCAGGTGCAGTCTACAGAATAGATAATCCACATGTTGTCTTTTTGATCTTTAGCGCAGGCAAACTGGTATGTGTTGGCGCAAAGAAAGAAGAGCAAGTATATGAAGCTGTAGAGAAAATTCAAAAGCTTTTGGAAGAAAAAGAGTTAATTTATTACTCTAACTAAAACCTTTTTTGTTTTGTTGCTGTTGTCGTCGTCGTATTGAAGGATTTAAGTCAGATAAGCGTTTTAGTGCTAATTCAAAAGTTTCCTCGTTGTTTAACTCTTTTTTAAGAAATACACCTGTCCTGCCTACTGTGCTTCTTTTTGTGAGCGCATGTACACGATCCAGCACAGTGTCTATGGAAATCCCCAGAGTTTTAGCTACAAAGGCTTCCCTACCTATAACGCTGCTTTCCTCATGCCCAACCGTGTTAGGTTCTATAAGCATAAGACGTTTATCTACGCCGGCTACCTGCAAATTTGCTTCAAGCTGGCTCAGGGTTATTTCTCCGCCAAAGGTGTAAAATTCGCGTTCAACGTTTCGCATGTTCATTAGAGGAAAGGTAATTGTAGTTAATTCGTCAATTTCAATATGAGCCTTCATGGCATACATTGGCGTTGCCTGTACTATGAAGCGGTTATTAACAGGTATACCTGCTCTCTCTAATGCTGTCTCTACTGTGAAGCTGTTTTGTACTTCAGGGATAAAAATGTCGATATCACTACCCGTTTTTACGTCGCCTCTTGCAATACTTCCATGTACCACGGTATTGAGATGGAAATCTGCTAATGCAGACATTAAGAAAACAGTTTTTTCACGTAAACGCTTAAGCAATGCCCAATGTTCATCATCATAAACAATATTTTGATAACCAAAACTATGACCACTACTAACATGGCTACTATTGCTGTTGTTTTTGTAGTGTTTTTGGGGCATTTGTTCATTCCTTTTAATTGTTTATTAGTGTACATTTATTTAGTAATACGAGTTAAAGAGTCTACTGAATGGTCAAGATGTCAAGTGCTTATTGTACTGTTTGTAATAAAAGAGAGAGCTTTTTTTATCGTAAATATTCAGGTCAGCAGTTGTGTAAGAAATGTTTTTGTGAATCTATTGAGGCAAAGGTGCGTGCCACTATAACTAGGCATCATATGCTTAAATTTGATGAAAAGTTAGCAGTAGCAGTTTCAGGTGGAAAAGACAGTCTAAGTTTACTTCATATTTTAGTTAAACTTCAAAAATATAGACCAAGAACTAGTCTTACGGCGGTAACTATAGATGAGGGTATTAGGGGTTATCGTGATGAAGCACTAAGTTTTGCGGTAAAGAATTGTGATGAACTGGAGGTTCCGCTTCATGTTGTTTCTTTTAAGGAACTTTTCGGGTTAACTCTTGACGAGTTACTAGTTAATGTTAGAAAAAATGGACAAACAGAATTGACGTCCTGCGCTTACTGTGGCGTTCTGCGACGCAGAGCCATGAATATTGCAGCTAGAGAAGTAGGAGCTACAAAAATTGCCACAGCACATACACTTGATGATGAAACACAAACAGCACTTATGAACATTTTACGTGGCGACATAGCACGCTTAGCTAAAGAAAAACCTGCAACAAAACAAGCTCATCCATTACTAGTACGTAAAATTAAACCATTTTGCGAAATACCCGAAAACGAAAGCGCACTATACACTTACGTAAAAAAAATTCCCTTTCAAGATACCCCCTGCCCATACGCCTCTGAAGCACTACGAAATGACGCACGCACCATGCTAAATATTATAGAAGAAAAACATGCAGGAACAAAATTCGCCATATTCCACTCCATAGAACGCCTACGCCCAGCCATAGAACAAACACTCGCAAAAGAAAACTTTAAAACATGCAAAACCTGCGGAGAACCCTCAACACAAGACTGCTGCAAAACCTGCGAAATGCTAACAAAACACGTAAAACACGACAAAACAATAAACTAAAAAACAGAAAAACACGTTTACTGAGTAACAACACATTTTTTTACTGC
>JAITBW010000103.1 GCA_031283385.1 Nitrososphaerota archaeon | reverse complement strand
AAGCCCTAACTGTGTCACCACACTATCAGGAGGCAAAACCGATGGACTTATCTTCTATTAGGGGCGGCGACCCACTCAAACAGAAACAAAAACCTGCTATTGAATACACGGCACAGGTGGCTTCGTCTTTTGTAAATGGTGAGGTCAAACTAACAATTAGCGACAACGCCCTAACAGTGATTGGGTTATTTGATGCCATAGGAATATATTTTGTTGAGATAAACTCGTTAGAATTGACGAATTATGTTGTGACTGTCAAAGCAGATAGTGGCAATTATGTTTTTTCTCGTATGGGTAGTTGGTGTCAACCGTTTTATGACACGTTATGTGATGCATACAATAAAGCGGTGTTGCGCTCTCTGTTTCTTAACGGTAATCCTATCTTAACGGCAAAGGGCAATTATCGCTTTACTGAAAACTGTGTAAACGAAAATGGTACCGCTCCCATTCATGTATATGAAAACAATGTAACTGCTCTGCCACCCAATCTGTTTGCACGGCGTGTTCCACTCTGCTTTACGACGGCTGTGGATAAAGACGAATATACATTAACACTGCGCCTATACACAGGCGAAGCCTATACCTACGCCAAGTTGGGTTACGATACAGCAATATTTGTGGAAACAGTTGAGAAACAAATTCGTAAATTGCAAGAGAAATCACTGATAGCAGTCAAAGAAATTGACCCCGCACTCACAGCAGTGCAGGCTTCACAAATTGCTAAACTCATGCCACAGGGTGCGGCGGCACCTATCGGTCAGCTTGCGGGTATAGCTCCATCATTTATGGCGACATTGGAAAATAAAATTGCCGCCACCCGCGCTAATGAAAGTTATATGACTTTTAAAGAGCTATGTGATTCTACACAAATATGGGTAGGTTTTCGAAAGAATGAAAATGTAAAAGACACAAGAGATCTATCGGGCACAATAAGTGGAGCTTTAGGAGGTGTGTCTGAGGGTTTGACTGATTGTGGTAATCCTCATGAAGGGCTAAATAAGTTAGCAATTGGTGTTGTTGGAAACAAAGAAACCGATACTGCAGTACCTGAGCCGTATTTGTTGTGGCTGATTGTTCCGTCTCCAGATGGACAATTTGCTGCGGTGGAATTTGCCGAAACCGACAGCGCGACGTTTGTTTATCGCACAGGCGGCGACTTTGGTGCTTTTGCTCGACAAATTAATCGTGCATTGGAAGCAATCAATTTCAAACGTGAGGTTATCCGTATGTCTGACGAAGAACTACAGAAACCAGAAAATGTTGATTACTACATGGCAGCCAAACGAACTATCGCTCTACAATTTGTCCGTTCAAACTTCATTGGAAGGGTAATTCATTCAAACATTGAGAACTGGAAACGTAAACTGACTGAATTATGGAGCAGTACGCAACTGTAACTATCAAATCTATCAAATCCCGAAACTAAATAAACTATTAAACGGAAAATACCTATGAAATACCCAAAGAAAAAGAGGACATACTTTTAGGAAAAGATAAATGAATAGGGCATCAAAACGTCTAAGTACCTCTTAGCTCAATCAATAGTAAGTGGCGTCTATGGAAAACTGTGCTAAATGTGGAAAAGAACTCTTGTGGAACGAAAAAAAGATGGTTTTCTGGAATAAACAACTACAGAAGGGCTACATTAAATGGATGGCTTTTGGTTCACCCTATTTTGGTAAAGAGAAAAAAATTCCAAAATACGAGGGGAAAAAGCTGTGTCAAGATTGTGCTATTGAAGTTTTCGAAGATGCCATGGCTCAAGCTCCCGCCATACCAATTGAAGGAGAAGAATTCTCTGCCCTAAGAAGAACAATGACAGAAAGCGGCATAGTAATATCAGCGTTTAACTGTCCAAAATGCGACAAAATGAACGACATACCCGAAACAGGCAAACTAGTAATCTGCAAACACTGCGGCAACCCAATAAAACCAAAAGACATATACGAAAAATTAAAAGAGTTAACTAAATAGTTAATGAATTATATGACTCTTGGATAAGAACCCAAAATTTTTACAAACACCGCATATTTTTCTAGTGCTTGTAGTGCTTCTGCGCATCGTTTTTCTGTTCTATGACCCTCGAAGTCGAGGTAAAAGTTGTATTGCCACGCAGTGGTTTTTGTTGGGCGTGACTCTATTCGTGTCAGATTAATGTTTCTTGTCGCAAATTCTCCAAGAGCGTTGTATAGTGAACCGGGAGCGTGTTTAGCTGAGAATATAACACTTGTTTTATCATCACCTGTTGGGGCTGCATCTTCGTGTGAAAGGACAAGAAAACGAGTATAGTTATACGAGTTGTCAGCTATGTCTCGGGCAACAATTTTCATGTTGTACAAGTCGGCTGCTTTTTCACTGGCAATTGCTGCAGCGTTAAGCAAATGTTTTTCTTTAATTATTTTAACGCTGCCAGCGGTGTCATATGCTGGGATTGTTTCCCAATTGTTGTGTTTTTCAAGATATTTTCGGCATTGACCTATTGCTTGAGGGTGAGAATAAACAGTTTCTATATCTTCAAATTTTGTTTGGGGGTTTGTGATTAAGACATGTGCAAGTTTGACAGCGACTTCTCCGCATACTTTAAGATTATAAGCTATGAAATGGTCATAATTTTGATTTATACTACCTTCAATAGAGTTTTCAATAGGTACCACGCCGTTAGGTACTTCATTGTTTTTTACGGACTCAAAAACATCCTTAAAATCTTTGCAGGGTACTGGCTCAACTTTATTGCCGAAAAACTTGTAGACTGCCATTTCACCATAGGCACCAGTTTCTCCTTGGTAAGTTACCCTCATTGCGTTTTACCTTGATTACGATGTTTTAGTAAATATTTATTTATGCCATTTATCATCGCTTCAACAGATGCCATAACAATGTCTTCACGTGTGGCACGAGCACTAACTATGTTACCTTTTTCGTCTTCAATTTTAATAATTACTTCAGCAACAGCGTTAGAACCACCAGTAATCGCTTCAAGGCGATATTCACTTAACTTAATTTTTTCTATATTACCAGTTAACTTTTGAATTGCCTTTAACACGGCATCAACAGGACCCACACCAGTTTCAGCTATTACATATTCTTTACCATCTATCGCTAAACGTATAGAAGCTGTTGGAATAGCTTTAAGACCAGTAACAACTGTCATGTCACATAAGTCAACAATTTTTTCTTCACCAAAAACTTGACCCATCACCGCTGAAGTTATTGCAATTAAATCAGCATCTGTTACTGACTTACCTTTATCACCAAGCTCTTTAACGCGCTGAACAATTTCTGATAACTGCACATCATTTGGATGAATACCAATTTCGTTTAATTCAACTTGAATACCACGTGTTCCTGCTAGTTTACCGGCAACTAATTTTCGAGTTCTGCCAACTAGTTCAGGGCTAATTGGTTCAAATGTTAATGGTTGTTCAGTTACTCCTCTGGTATGTATACCTGATTCGTGAGCAAAAGCGTTCTCACCTACAATTGCCTTGTTAACTTGTACAGAAACACCACTTAACGAAGAAACTAGGCGACTAGTACTGTATAATAGATGTGTGTTTATGTTCGTCTTATATTTATAGACTACATGTAATGTTGTGACCACTTCTTCTAATGCAGCGTTACCTGCGCGTTCACCTAACCCGTTGACGGCAACGTGAATCTGATCTGCGCCTGCTTCAACTGCTGCGAGACTATTAGCAACTGCTAGACCAAAGTCGTTGTGGCAGTGAACACTTATTGGAACTTTGAT
>JAITBW010000107.1 GCA_031283385.1 Nitrososphaerota archaeon | reverse complement strand
GACGTTTAAATTGTTTTACCTTATGCATTTAATATTATATTACATTTGTCGAGAAATTCAAGACTATTTTTCCTATATTTTTGCAGAAAAAGCATCTTGATATGGCTATCTCATATATGATATCGAAAAAACGCAACAGGAACTAAAAGAAAACAAAAAGCAAAAAACACAGATTAACCTACAACAAACAGTCACTATGCAGATAGTTAACTGTAATGCTAAAAAACTGTATGGTAATTGTTACTAAATAAGAGCAGTGTTATGTGTTTAATTATTTTAGTGTTCACTGGATGTTCTGTGTAGTCTGTGTAGGTTTGTTGTTTGATGAAAACTTGTTAGATACAATTAAATATGGAATTAAGTGTAATTATCTTAATTGTTTATGGTTGTCTTTGGAGTGTGAAATTGAAATGCTTGTTACAAATAAAGAATTGATGGTTAATGCAAGGAAAGGTGGTTATGGTGTTGGTGCCTTTAATGTTCAGAATCTTGAGAGTGTAAAGGCTATAGTTGAGGCTGCTGTTGAGGAAAAGTCTCCTGCTATACTTCAAATAACTCCTAGTGTTATAAAGTATGCTGGTATGGGTTATATTACTAGTATTGTAAAGAATGCTGGTGATGAGGTGGCGGTGCCTTTGGCTATGCATCTTGATCATGGTGAGGATTATGAGACGGCAATAAAATGTGTTGATGCAGGTTTTACCTCCGTTATGATTGACGGGTCTTTTCTGAGTTTTGAGGAGAATATTGCTGTATCAAAGCGTGTGGTTGATTATGCTCATGCTAAGGGTGTATCTGTTGAGGCTGAGCTTGGTAAGCTTGCAGGTGTAGAGGAGAGAAGTGTGGAAGAAAAAGATGCTATATTGACTGATCCAAATACTGCGGTTGAGTTTGTGGAAAAGACTGGTATAGATACGCTTGCTGTGGCAATAGGTACTTCTCATGGTGCTTATAAATTTAAGAGTGCGGCAAAGCTTGATCTTGACCGTTTAAAGTTAATTAATGAAAAAGTTAGCATACCTCTTGTTCTTCATGGATCTTCTAGTGTTCCTGCGTGGATATGCGAAAAAGCAACAAAATATGGTGCAACTCTTGACGGAGCGAAAGGTGTTGCAGAAGATCAATTGCAGCAGGCAATAAAGTTGGGTATTGCAAAAATTAACATAGACACAGATTTGCGTTTAGCCTTCACTGCAACAGTACGTGAAGTCTTAACTAACTCTACAAAAGAATTTGACCCACGCAAAATTCTAGGTCCAGCTAAAGATGCAATGAAAGAAGTTGCAAAAGGCAAAATGCGCTTATTTGGAAGCTCAGGAAAAGCATAGCTTTCCCTTTTTCCAATCTTATTTTCTTTTCTATAAGTAGTCTGTGTTAAAAATTGGAAATGACCCTTTTTGGTGGGTGTTATGTTTTGCATTGTTCTATTAGTTTAGGCATTAGTGTGTAGGCGTTTTCTAGTAGGCCTAAGTTGCCTTTGGCGCATTCTTTTTCGCAGAATTTTGTTTCGTTTTCTTTGCCTAAGCTGTTTCCTGAAATCAGCAGGGGTACGGGTGTGTCGCTGTGGATTTTCAGGTCGCATGGTGTTGCGTGGTCTGTTGTTACACAGATAAGTGTGTCTTTAAGTGAGATCTGTTTTAGTAATGGTCCAAAGAAGTATTTGTCAACTGCCGTGATTATTTGGGTTTTTAGTTTATAGTTGCCGTCATGTCCTGGTTCATCTGGACCTTTAAGATGAATGTAAAAGCAGTCATGGTTTGGTAACATGTCTGTTAACGTTTTAACGCGTACATCATAGTCCTGTTGCAAATTTCCTGACGGTGGCGGAAGAAGAATAGCTGTCATGCCTGCAAGTCTGGCTATGCCCAGTTCTGTGTGCATGTCTGCTAGGGCTGCAAAGTTTGTGTTGTAGTGTTGGTTTATGTTGAAGAATCTGGGTACTGTGCTAGATGCGTCTCGGGTTAAGAGTATGTTGGCTTTTAGTTTGCCCTCGGCGGCGCGTTTTATGTTGATTGGGTGTTTTTCCCATAGTTCATGTGTTTTAGTGATGATCTCGTTTGTGAGTGCTGCTGTGTTTTTTGCGTTTTCGGTGTCGTCAAGTGGTGCAACTGTTTTTAGTGTCATATCTACCTTTGATTGTGCTACGCCAAGTCCGTTTACTATGGTGTATGCGGGGTCGCTGTTGTAGATTTTGCTAGATAAGGGTTGGTCTTTGCTTCTTATAACTAGTACTGCGCGGTGTCCTAAAGTGGCTTTAAGTTCAAATGTTGCAGGATATGTTTCCAGTTTAATTTGTTGGTTTGTAATGTTTGCTAGCTCTGTAGCTTCTTGTGTGCTAAGTGTTCTTCCTGCTCTGCGGTCAAGTAGTATGTTATTATCATTTACCGTGGCAAAGTTGCATCGTAGTGCTACGTCGCCATCTTTTATGGGTACTCCCGCGCCAACAGCTTCAATGGCCCCTCGACCGGTGCTATATTTAAATGGGTCATAGCCTAAAAGTGAAATTACGGCAGCGTCACTTTCAGGAGCAATTCCCTTGCCAACAGTATACATTAAACCTGTTTTTCCGTTTTGAGCTAACGCGTTAAGATTTGGTGTTTCAGCTGCTTCTAAGGGAGTTTTATTATCTAACGCTTTAATTGGAAGGTCTCCCATACCGTCTATTGCAACATAAATTAACTTCACTTGACTTGCTCCTCCAAATTATCTGCTGCTTAATTTTTTGCCTAACTGCACTTA
>JAITBW010000067.1 GCA_031283385.1 Nitrososphaerota archaeon | reverse complement strand
GGCAAGAGTTGTACACTGTTTTTTAGAATTATCTGTTTTTTGCTCTTGCTTTCTACTAACTGTTTGATTAACTCTTCATTAACTGCGGTTTTTGTTTGTCGCAGTATTTCCCGAAAAGTTTCTGCGGCACCTATACCTATACAACGCTCAATACTTCTATTTGCTACGTCTAAATTGCAAATTTCTTTAAATGATTCCTGAAAACAGGAAACTATAACAGAATGAGTATCTGCTAAAGTTCCATCCCAATCAAAAATTACGGTGTCAAACATACATTTTTCTCAGGTAAGATCAAGTTTTTCACGAATTTGACCACTCTTCTTAGTAGCCTCCTCTATGGCACGAATTAACGCGGGTCTTATTTGACTCTGCTCCACCTGATAAATAGCCTCAATAGTAGTCCCACCCGGCGTAGTTGTCATATCTCTAATTCTCGCCGGCTCCTCATTTAAATCAAGGACAAGCTTGGCAGTACCAAGAACCGTCTGCGCCGCACTCTTCAGTGCTACATCTCTGGGTAATCCCACCTTCAAACCCGCATATGTTAAAGCTTCAATAATTATAGACATGTAACCTGGTCCACTTCCGCTAACTGCCGTAAGGGCATCCATATATTTCTCGTCAACCTCATCATAGGTTCCCATCATACTTAGCAGTGCTTGAATTTTCTGCTTCTCCTCTAAGGTAACATTTCCATCACAACAATACGCCGTATACGCCGCCTGCACCATAGCCCCTAAATTCGGCATAATACGCACAACTTTTGCATCAGGGACATGCCTACACAAATACTCCAAAGGCACAGTCGCCGCAACAGATACCACAAGCTTACCCCTAACAGCATCCCTAATTTCACAAAGAACACTCTTAACATCCCTAGGCTTTACAATAATGAAAACAATATCCGCACACTTAACAGCCTTCAAAACATCCGCACCCGTATTAACACCCAACTTTTCAAGCTCTAACAACTTTTCAAGCTGAACATCAACAGCAAAAATCTGACCCTTATAGCCACCTTTAAGAAGACTCTTAATAATAGCACTCCCCATCATACCTGCGCCTATAACAGCAACTTTATCATCCAACATCTTCTTTACCATCTTATTACACCTACTACTACTTCAAAGAAAGAACGCCATTGTTTGCTTTAAACTTTTTACTCACACAACCTCAAAATCAGGCTTTATCTGCTACTAACTGCCCTAACAGCTTCCGCATAATAGCAGCTGACGCATCAGTCTTTATACCACGCGTATTAAAATGCGTCTGCACCGCCTTAAAACCCTCTTTATGAAGTGCATCTAAAAAAGACTGCACAGACACCGCCGGCAACCCAAGCTTTTTACATACATTATCTACAACAAAATACGACACAGGCGCATCCGCCTCAGCTTTAACCAAAGACAAAAGCTTATCAAGCCTAAGCCTACCCCTAAAAACAGCAGCACAATTTTCAGAAAAAACACTATCAACAAATGACGCATCATTTATACTACCCACCCATAAAGGTCCAGCATAATCCATTTTACCACCACACACACTACAAACTAAACCACCCGATAACTGAGACACAGATTCCCTATGCAAACAATTAAAACAATGCAAAATATACCCCACATTTCTAAGACTCTCATCAGCCCTCTTACAACCATAACCCACTTGCGCATAGACACGAATATAATGATCACTACTATGACTAAAAAGAAACTTTACACCCATATCCTGCCTAGCCGCAACCTGCGCCATACAACCCGCCAAAAGCCTAACCGCTAACTCATGACAATACTCCGTGCGCATAGGCTTACCCCCATACTTCCTAACACACGCTTTTACATGAACACCACAAAGAGGCGCCAAATCCGTAGCTGTAACAGCAAGCAAACCCCTATTCCTAAGCGCCCTAAAAGCCGAATCCAAAAAAGACACAGGAGACCCAAACGGATCAATATCTACAACATCAAAACGCCTCTTAGGAGACGCATTACAATTCAACACACAATTAGCCTCACCAAACTCAACAACAACTCTATCCAACAAATTATTACACCTAACATTATGCCGCGCAAGCTCATACGCATTATGATTAATATCACAAAGCAAAACACGACTAACACCCCCCACCTCAACAGCATAACGAATACCCCTAACACCCTGACTAGCTAAAGGCTCACAAACACCAATCTCATGCCCAACCAAACGCTGATAAACCCTAACAACCAAAACAGACAAATCCCTATTAAACTCCATAACAGGATTAAAAAAAACCGGAGCCCTCGACGGCGCATAATCCGACGGCACAACACCAAAAGCAGACAACTTTGGCACCAAAACCTCCACTTCCCCTTCTCTAACAATCTCACTTGGAAAGCTAGCCTTATACTCTTCAACCATCAAATACCCATCCAAAAACAAACACAGTAAACTATACTTACCATATTAATATTATGCAAACAAATTATAGACCTGCAATTATGAGTGAGTAAAAGCATTCAGTTACCATATGTAAGTAAATCACAAGAATAATTGGATACTATACTATCAGAAATCTCAGGGTTAATGAGGAAACTTCAAGATCGTTGTTTTATCCTCTAATGCTTGTTCTATTCTGTCTGCTTATCGTTTT
This sequence comes from Nitrososphaerota archaeon, assembly GCA_031283385.1. Lineage (GTDB taxonomy): Archaea > Thermoproteota > Bathyarchaeia > Bathyarchaeales > Bathycorpusculaceae > Bathycorpusculum. The sequence goes on along the minus strand of JAITBW010000067.1, from coordinate 712 downwards.
GTTTTACGTTCAGCAAAGCTGTTACTCTCAATTATTTTTGATGGTTTTTATTGGTGTAGTTGTGTACTTTTTTTGTGTTTATATACATCTGGTTTAATCATTTAGTGGGTATATGTTAAATTTGAGAATACAAACATAAAAACTGGAACTCCACTTCATCACAGGAAAAAGGGAACATTATGAGTGTGAATTCAGTTTCAAAAACCGTTTTTGTAGTGGGAATAATTGTTGCAATAATTGTGGCAAGTGCAGTCTCTATATTTGTAGCATCTCAACTAATCACAGGTACACCGGGCGAGAAAGGTCCACAAGGACCTGTTGGTGCTACAGGACCTAAAGGCGACACTGGAGCAGTAGGTCCTCAAGGGGCGACAGGGGATACTGGAGCAACTGGTGCTACTGGGGCGACAGGGGATACAGGTCCACAAGGATATGCAGGTAAAGATGGAAGCACCACGCGATACGTTATAGAAGGATCATTTGATGTTGAACAAGACGGTGATCTAATATTACACCGTAACCTCGGTACTGAAGAGTATCGTCAAGAAATACACTGGAAAAAAATCAATGTTCCACAACTAACGCTAACAGATATGCCTATAGTACAGGTCTACATAAGACCAATTTTCGACGAAACAAGCAATGTTTCTCCGCCAATACAATCATGGAAAGACTGTGATGCAATATTTGATACTACTATTGGAAACACAGG
>JAITBW010000053.1 GCA_031283385.1 Nitrososphaerota archaeon | reverse complement strand
TGATCTACGGAGGCATACAACTAAGCCACACCAACAACAGCACAAAACAACAAAATAATTCCATAGTCAACCAGAAAAATGTCACCTAAAGAACTACTAACTTTAGTAGTAGTTATTCCCCTCTTTCTTTTTTTGTCAAGTTTTTTTCCGTTAATTCGAGTGCTATTTGTTGTTTTATGGGCAGTTTATTTAGGCTTTGACATAGCATCCACCTACGTATTTTATGTTGAAGAGCCCAGTCAATTTCAAAACAATGAACGCAACAAACTCTTTGTATGGTTTACAAAAAAGTTCGGCTTCAAAAAAGCAGCCCTACTATTTCCACTAATAATTGAAATTCCATTGCTACTATTTTTTGCAATACTACCCCTACAAATACTATACATTAACCTGTTTCATGCAACATCAAATAATTTAGGCGCTTGTTTTGCCTCAAGTTTTGGCATAGCCGCCATAGGCCACCTACAAGCCGCCATCAAAAACACAACAAAACATCACACTAAAGGTGTGCACAGTTAGACCCAAACAGCACATAAAATGTGACATCTTGCCCAAACTATGCACACCTACAAAACAACACACAAAGCTTTAGCTACCCAAACTAAAAAAAGCTACACCTTTATAATGGATCTAAACATCCTCAGGTTGCAGAGTCATTGAGGAGAGACAGTATTTTCTGTGATAATCCTTTTTACTAACACGAGCTCGCCCAACGCGATATTTTCGTAACCTTAAACCAATTTTAGTATTATGCCAATACTTATCAAACGCTTGCCGATTAACAAACCTCTCATGCAAATCTTGCCACAAAAAATCCCTAACCTGCAAAGCCGTAACATACACATAACCCAAACTATGAAACCTAACCAAAACCTGCCTCACAGCTTCCACCTCCTCCTTAACCGTCAAACCCCGCTCCAAAAGCTTTAACCGCTCAGCAATCAACCGCCCCTCACACGTCAAAACACAAAAATCAAAATCCACCCCACCACCACTACTAGCCAAAGAAGAAGAGGCAGAGGTTAAAGAAAAACCCTCCCGCATCATCCCTGCCGACAAAATAAACCCTCGCTTAACCAAACGCTTAAACGACCGCTTAACAGCACATTCCTCAGAAAACATTTCCTTCTGCCTACTTTTGAGAATATAGGGATTATAGTCTATTTTGAACTCGTGACAAGCAGCTCCCCAACTAGCAATAGGCCGCCCTCTAGGTTCATCTCGAGCTAACAGTACAAAAAGAAGACGCCGCTGGCGTCTACCAACATTTAGCCAAACCACACCGCATCCCCAGTAGTAACATCCAACGCACCCTCCCTTGCAGGCTGACAATGCCTACACAAAATCGACACCTTCGCGGGCCCATCGGGGTTGTCTACTGTGATTTCCTGACTACTATTGCAGCCATTGCAGTGTACCAAAAAGGTACGTGGTTTAACGTCTATATGCTCAAAAAGACTGTTCTCCTTTTGCACCACAGCATCAAAATTCTTAACATACATCTTATCCTTGAAATAAAGCAGGTACAATCGGCCACACTCACAACAAAAACCAGCCGTCCGCAACAAAGCAGAAAACGCCTCCAAAACCTCAGACGTAGACAAAGCCTCCCCTGAACTATCACAAGAACCATCATCAAACCTATCAGACCCGCGAGCTTGTGTGAACTCGGGATTATTAGCGAGTTTTTGTTGTTTTCTCCAAGCATTTAACCTGCGAAGAGCCTCATTAGGATCCATTGGCCCCTCCAACTTTTCAGGCAAAGAACCATTTTGACTTTGAACACCGCCGGACAAATGGGAATGATTAACCTTTGTAGCATAGGAGATTTGGGTTTGTTTAGTGTACTTGTTTAGTGTGTGAGCTAGGGCGTGAGAAGTTATGGGGTGAGTTTTGTATTCTTCAGCTAACTCTTCTTGCAGATACGCAGGAAACTGGGAAATCATGTACAAATCAGATAAGGTGATGGTTGAGAATTTTTTTACCGCATCCTCAAGATCCAACCGCGCCTTAGGCACCAACGCATCCAAAGAAAACAATTCCGCAAGAGCCTTATCCGACAACACATTTTTGTAGGCCTCAGACAAATTTACACCCGCTTCAGCATCCTGCTTTACTACTTCTGCAAGCTTAAACCAGTCCGAATGACCCCTCAAAATACTAGAACTAACACAACGCACCTTCGCCTCCAAATCATCCACATCTAAAACAACCACCTCTAAGGCATCCCAACCTAATTCTTTAGCAATCCTCCAACGATGCTCACCATCCACCAACTCGTAACCACCATCAGGCATTAAACGAACAAGAAGAGGCTCCATCGTCTTGGGACCTTGAGCAATTAAACATTGCTTAAGAGCCTCTTGCTCGATTTCACCCATATAATTACAATTCCAAAGATTCGCCCGAATCTGATCCACCAAAAGCCTCATCAAAAAAGCCCCCTAAACAAATTTTCAACAAAACAAATAGCCGCACTCTCTTTAGGCACAGGAGGCGCTGAACGCTTAAAAAGCTCAGTAAACACAGACAAATTACCCGCCCCAACATTTGCAAACTCTGCAAACACACGCAAACTAAAATGCTCAGCAATCAACCCATCCGCCGCAAACACTGCAGACGCCGCAATCAAATCAGACCTACGACCCCGCAAAAGATTCTGCTTATCATAAACCATCTCAATAGCATACTTACCCAAAACATGAGAATAATAACCATCAACAACACAAAAATTCTCAAGCACATTCACCAACCGGTTTATGTGAGCAGCCACCAATTTAACATCAGAAATACGAGGCACAGTTTCAATAAAAGGGGTAGCACGCTTCTCTAACTTCATCAAATTTACATCCCCCAGAAAACGCTCAATTCTTTGAGAATACTCATTACAATTTATAGGATACCTTAACTGCTTAAGAGCAGCCCAAACAGACAAGGCAATCAACTCTGTGCGTGTGAAACGGATTTTTGGGTCAGTTTGTTGATGTCGCATAGAACTCCGCAAACGCCGCACAAAATCAACAGCCAAAGACAACACCGTATTTGGCAACTCTAAACGGGGCAATAAACGCTCAATATCATAAGCCACACTTAACTCAAGACGTTGATAAGACTCAATTTCAGTACCCACCGACACACTCGTATAAGCTAAAGGACTATTAGACAGGTGTTTTGGGATTCTATCAGCTGGAGCAGTAAACGTTACTGTCTCCAAAACTAAACCACAATCCCTACACACTAATTCCCCACTTATCTCATCATGTAAAATATTTGTCCCACCGCACTCAAGGCAAGGCTCATCTTCACACACATTCTCAACATCACACGTGTGCTTCAAAATTGTTTTAACATTTTTGTCTACCATAACTTTTCACCTGCAAAGCCGCAAACACAATGGCTTGCTTTATAAAACCTGTAAAATGAGCATATTTAAAGCAAAAACACCACAAAACACCCTCAAAAAACAAAATCACAAAACAAAAACAGTCTCATCATAAAGACAAGCCACAAACACCTTACGTTTAAAAAATCATAGCACACCTCTTTATGGTAATGGTATGTCACAACAAATTAGCGTTGATAAAGAAATATTGAAAGAGATTTTAAACGAAATATCCGAACTTAAAAAACTCGCCAACCACAAAACAGACAATGACCAAGTTACCGTTGAGAAGAAAGAAACGGAGGTCGAGACTGTTTGCTTTGAGGAGATAATAAAGAAGTAATGAGTCCTTCAAGTTTGTCAAGACGTGTTTGTAATTCCGCATTTTTCTTTTCAAGTTTTTCTTCTTTTGTATGCTGAGTTTCTTCCATTTGCAGTACAGTTTCTTTATCTATCACCATACCACAAGTCGTACATCGAACATTACCTAAAGGTTCTTTACTACCACAACGAGGACAATCAATCAAATTTACTAAGCCCTTATCTTTTGAAGCCGCCTTTAACCCATGTAATTCAAGCACTGCATCCTCTAAGTCTCTGGCCGAAAAATGCACATAACGCCGCGTCATTTTACTACCATACGTCCAACCAGCATACTGTTCCAACCGACACTCGGTGAACACTTTAGCCATAGCCGTCAAAGAAGTATGTCGATAAAGATACGGCCAAATATCTTTTTTAACATTAGCCCTTTGTGCTATAGTTTTAATTAACAACCGAAAATACTGGTAACTTAAACGACTACCATCATTAAATCGAGATAAAGAACACCACAAAGGTGCATCCGGCAAGTCTCTATAAGGATGCTCATTTAACCATTCTAATAACGGTTTACTAGATACAACAAGAGGTATACGCTTAATACCAGTCTTACCATTTGCGGTGATAAGGCAATAATCATCTTTGAATATCACACTATTAGTACGCATAGTTAAGAGCTCACCAGGTCGCAGAGCAGCTTCAAAGAGCACATAAAACATCGCACGATCACGCTTATTAGTGGTAGCTTTAATGATAGCCATAAAATCCTCAGGCGTAAGCAAACTTTCAGGAGTTACCCGAGGATCTTTCTCCTTAACCGAAAGACTAATCCAACTAATCTCAGGAACCAAAGTTGTACCTCTAGCACAGCTGCCGGTCTTAGCATACTGAATTAGCTTGCGCAAAGTAAGTTTCTTGTCATGTTTAGTCCACTCCTTATGCGGACAACCATTTATCTCAGCAACTATGGCCTCAACATCAGATTTAGTCATGTCTTTAAGGTCCATGTTTATCATACGTAAAATAACGGGTAAGTGGCTGGAGTATTTGGCTACGCGTGCAACAGAAAGACCAAGTGCACCTAAATGATCAAGAAACCGAAGTGTGATCTCACCATTTGGCAACTGTTTAATGACATAACGTGCTCTTCGCAGTCGTTTTGCATAACCATGAAGAGATGTATCGACAAATGCTGTTTTGGTAGTATTGGGTGTCATGTATTTTTTTGTTTTGTGGGTTTTTAAAGCCAAAACATTAGGAAGGGAACAGGAAGGGGAAGGTTGGCGCCGCTGAAAGGACTCGAACCTTTGACCTACTGATTAACAGTCAGTCGCACTACCGAGCTATGCAACAGCGGCATCCTGCATTGTTTTACTTTCATCTTCATTAGGATATTTAAGCTTGTCTTTTTTTGTAACGATTTTTGTTCTATTTATTTGTCATTGTGTCTTAATAGGCTGTAGAGTTTTTGTGGACTGTTTTTGTTATTTTGTTATGTTTTTTGTTTTTGAATGCGTGGTCTATTCTGTTGTCTGCTTATTTGTTGTCGTGTTCTGTGCATGTTTTATCATTAGCTCGGTGTGTTGATAATTTAGTTTGGTATCTTATGCCCGTTGGGTATAAACTTGGATGGTGTGCAAGTAGTAACCTAAAAACGTGGTGATGATGTCAATGGTTAATATTGTATTGGTGGTAAGAAGTATTTTATGCATCATATTTTTTTAATTGGTTGTATTGTATATTTTTGGAATGTAACTGAATATGTTTATTAAGGAAACGACATAAGGATTAAGGAAAAGGCATAAGGCTATTGTATATGGCTCTGTTAATGTCCTAAAATGAATAAGTAGTTCTGGATAGGCAGTTCTTTATATGAACTGTAGCAACGTTTATTTGTCAAGTTGTACCAAATAGGAAAGCACAAATGCATTTAAATGAGAAGGGATTATGCTGGAAAAAATGATAGAGTTTCGTTGGCATGGTCGTGGTGGGCAAGGGGCATGGACGGCTAGCGAATTATTAGCTCGTACTGCTCTTGATGAGGGAAAATTTATACAGTCATTTCCTGAATTTGGACCCGAGCGTATGGGTGCGCCTGTGACAGCTTTTACGCGGATTAGTAATGAGCCTATTCGGTTGCATTGCGCTGTTTATGAACCTGACATAGTTGTCGTACTTGATAATACACTATTAAAGTCTGTTCCTGTGACTGCAGGACTGCATAGTGATGAGAGTCATTTAATTATTAACTCAAATGAAGACCCTGTAGCGTTAAAGCAGAGGTTGTGTGTAGCTAAAGGTAATGTTTGGGTAGTGCCTGCTACAGATATTGCATTAAACATTTTAGGTTCTCCTATGACTAACACGGCATTGCTAGGTGCCGTTGCCAAGGTTACAGGTATTGTAACTTTGGAGGGTATAGCGAAGACGTTGAAAGTAAAATTCAAACCAGACTTGGCTGAGAAAAATTTTTCTGTTGTAAAAACTGCGTATAATGAGGTTAAGCATGTATGAGTGGACAAGAAAAAAGCTGGAAAGAACTAATGTTTGCTGCTGTAAGTCCAAAGCCTAGTACAGACTTTTTAACAGGCGACTGGAAAACATTTAAACCCGTATATGACGAAGAGAAATGCGTTGGCTGCTTACAATGTGCCATGCTTTGTCCTGAGGGTGCTATAATTTGGAATGCTACCGCTGGAAAGGTAGAGTTTAATTTTGATTACTGCAAAGGTTGTGGTATATGTGCTAATGAGTGTCGGGTAAAGGCTATTAGCATGAGTATGCCTGATAAAGAGGAATAAGTATGGTGTCTAAACAACCCGTTAATCAAGAACTTTTAGCTTTAAATGGTGATGAAGCAGTCGCTTTAGCTGTTA
>JAITBW010000153.1 GCA_031283385.1 Nitrososphaerota archaeon | reverse complement strand
GCTAAACCCTGTTAACAATAGGAAAGGTTTTTAGTTTAGTTATTATATGAAGTTTTGCAAAGTGTAGAAATATAAAGTGAGGTTAACGTATTATGTCTGTATTTGCAGCACCAGGAGCTTATGACCGTGCAATTACTGTTTTCTCCCCCGATGGCAGACTCTTCCAAGTCGAATACGCAATGGAATTAGTGAACCGAGGCGCTACCATATTAGGTATCCAAACCGCCGAAGGTGTAGTACTTGGATCTGAAGAAAGCATCGAACCCCTTGAAGAAGTAGGTTACTCTTACAAAATCTTCCGTGTAGACGACCATGTAGGCGCAGCAATCGTTGGCTTAAGTTCCGATGCCAGAATTCTTATTGAACAAGCAAGAGTCCATTCCCAAAGTAACAAACTAACTTACGATGAACCAATAGATGTTGAAATCGTAACCAAAAAAATATGTGACATACAACAAATGTATACACAACACGCCGGAGTAAGACCATTTGGTGTATCCCTAATATTTGCAGGCGTAGATAAAACTGGTCCACGTGTTTTCGGAACACACCCCAGCGGAACATATAGAGGATACAAAGCAACCGCATTAGGAGCAGGAAGAGAAACAGTTCTAAACATCCTTAAAGAAGACTATAACGAAAACATGAACCTAGAAGACACAACAAAACTTGCAGTAACCTGTTTAGTGAAAGCATTAGAGGCAAGGCAACTTCCGCCAAGAATCAAAATAGCAGTAATACCTGCTACAACTAAAAAGCTCGAAATGCTCTCTGACGAAAAAATAGACACTTACATTAAAGGATCAAGTTCAAGTAAGTGACGTTGTGATGAGTGAAAAATTCACCGTTGCACGCTTAACCAAAGATGATGAGCACTTCGAAGTCTTGGTAAAGCCTCAAAAAGCATTAGAATATCATAACGGCAAAATTTTTTCTATAACTGACGTATTAGCCGCTGAAACAATTTTTTCTGATGCAAACAAGGGCACAAGAGTTTCCGAAGAAATAATGAAAAAAGTCTTCAAAACAATCGACCCATTGAAAATTGCTGATGAAATTCTAAAAAAAGGAACTTTACAATTAACTACCGATCAAAGACGCAAAATGGTCGAAGACAAACGCAGACAAATAATAGACTTCATCGCACGACAAGCGGTTGATCCAAAAACAAATCTACCACACCCACCGGCACGTATTGAAAACGCTATGGAACAAATCCGCTACTCTATTGACCCATACAAACCAGTAGAAGAACAAGCAAAAGACATAGTTAAACTACTCAGACCTATTTTAGCTTTAAAAATTGAACAAGTAACTGTTGCAATAAAAATCCCATCACAGTACGCTTCACGAGCATATGGAACAATCAAAAATTTCGGAGTCCTTAAACGTGAAGAATGGCGCGGTGATGGTTCATGGTATGGCGAACTTGAAATGCCAGCCGGAGCCTATGCTTCAGTATTAAACAAACTTGGTGATGTAACCAAGGGAAGTGGCGAAGCAAAATTAATATCTTAAAAAATAATGAAAAACAAAAATTTGGATGATGAATTTTATGCCAACATATTTCGAGAAAAAACAGCTTGTAACGCCTGGAGAATTGCTCGCAGAAGGCGACTATTTATCTGGCGAAAACACGTATGTTGAAGAAAGCAAAATATATGCACAAAGAATTGGACTTGTAGATGTCGACAACAAAAAAGTCAACATGGTTGCACTTAGGGCTTTTTATGTACCTAAAGTAGGTGACATCGTTATTGGAACTGTCACAGAAGTAGGCTTCAATGGTTGGACAGTTAATATTAAATCACCTTATAATGCACTATTGCGGGCATCAGATGTTTTAAACAGGTCTTTTAAACCCCAAAATGACGAGTTATCTACAGTTCTAACTTCAGGCGATTTAATTGTTGCAAAAATCGCTTCATATGATCGACTACATGATCCACAGCTTACTGTTGGAGAACCCGGACTTGGAAAAATCACGCGCGGTCAAATACTTCATGTAGTGCCAACAAAAATCCCTCGTGTAATCGGCAGAAAAGGTTCAATGATTTCTATGATTAAACAGGAAACAAACTGCCAAATTGTACTTGGGCTTAATGGAATAATTTTAGTCACTGGCAAGACACCTGAAGATGAAGAACTTGCCATAACGGCAATTAAAAAAATCGAGCAGGAATCACATACAAGTGGTCTAACTGATCGTATTACTCAGTTACTTAAAGAAAATGAAGTAAACGTGGAGGAACCTAAGAATGAATGATAAACATGATAAATTAATTGACAAAAAAGGTATAAGATTAGATGGTCGTAAAGCAGATGAACTTCGGCCATTAAAACTTCAAGTTGGTGTACTTCCGAACGCTGATGGTTCAGCTTACATTGAACATGGTAAAAATAAAATTTTAGCCGCAGCTTTTGGTCCAAGAGAAATGCATCCAAAACATTTAGCTCTTGCAGATCGAATGGTTCTAAGATGTCGTTATCACATGGCTCCATTCTCTGTTCAAGAACGAAAATCACCTGCCCCGTCTAGACGAGAAGTAGAACTCTCCAAAGTTATACGTGAGTCACTTGAACCAGCACTGTTTTTGGAACTTTACCCACGAACAGGTGTGGACGTATTTATTGAAGTATTACAAGCTGATGGTGGAACAAGATGCGCAAGCATAACAGCGGCTGCTTTAGCAATTGCAGATGCTGGTGTTCCAATGCGCGACCTCGTAGTTGCCTGTGCTGCCGGTAAAGTTGACGACACAGTTGTCCTCGACTTACACGATGCAGAAGACAAACTTGGTGCAGCAGATGTTCCAGTAGCTTATATGCCAGCGTTAAACGCTATCACACTCCTCCAAATGGACGGCATCCTCACCCCTGACGAGTTCCAACAAGCTGTAGACATGGCTATGGGTGGATGCAAAAAAATCTATGAAATGCAAAAAGAAGCTTTGAAAACCAAATATATGGTTGTAAAAGATGTAGAAGAAAGCGAGGTAGAAGAATAATGTCATCACTTATAACAAAAGTTAGACTAAAACAAATTAGTCAGCACATCGAAAAAGGCAAACGACTAGATGAACGTGGATTACACGAACATCGTCCAATCACAATTGAAGAGGGCATAATTGAGAAAGCAGAAGGCTCCGCACGCATTTACTTAGGAAAAACAGAAGTTTTAGTCGGCGTAAAAGTTGAAACAGGTGAACCATTTCCAGATACACCTAACGACGGTGTACAAACGGTAAATGCTGAACTTGTACCTTTAGCATCGCCAAACTTTGAACCAGGTCCACCAGACGAAAACAGCATTGAACTAGCAAGAATTGTTGACCGTGGACTCCGTGAGTCACATGCTATTGACACAGAAAAACTCTGTATTGAAGCAGGCAAAAAAGTCTTCGTAGTTTTCATAGACGTTTACGTCCTTAACCATGACGGAAACCTTATTGATGCCTCTGCATTGGCTGCCCTAGCTGCATTAATGAACACTAAAATACCTAACTATGAAGTTAAAGATGGCGAACTGAAAATCAAACAAGGTTACACACAGTTACCAATGAAAAGCCGACCAATTACCGTTACAGTAGGTAAAATTAACAACCAATTAGTTATAGATCCACAATACGAAGAAGAACAGGTAATGGACTCTAGAATTTCCATAGCAGTAAACGAAAAAGGCAACATATGTGCCGTTCAGAAAGGTGGTTCTGGCTATTTCACACCACAACAGATTTTAGAAGCTTCAAAGCTTGCACAAGCAAAAGCAGCAGAACTGCGCAAGAAACTTAACTGGTGAAAAAATTGCCAAAAATGAAGAAAGTTGGTTCAACACGTGGATTCGGCGCACGCTACGGTTCCACAGTCAGAAAGCGCTATGTAAAAGTAATAACTGAACTAAAGAGACCTCACAAATGCCCACAATGCGGTTTCGTAAGAGTACACCGCGTTAGTGTCGGCGTATGGAAATGTAGTAAATGTAAATATACCTATGCAGGCGGAGCGTATACACCACTTACAAAATTAGGCATCATTGCTAAACGATCTGCTAAAGGAGCAGAAGAAACTACTACTGCTACTACTGCTACTACTGTTCCAACAGTTGAAACAACCACCGCTGAAACTGAGTAAGCCTCTTTTCTCTTCTTTAATTCTTTTTCATTTTTTGAGAGTGTTTCAAAAGGGATTATGAACGAGATCCCATATTTCCTCTCGCGCACCATTAACATGAAAACGAGCAAACAAAAAAATCGTTAAATCAATCATACGCAAACTTCTAGAAA
>JAITBW010000111.1 GCA_031283385.1 Nitrososphaerota archaeon | reverse complement strand
TTAAACTTTAAAAGTGGATTGATGGCGGGTCGTAAGGGATTTGAACCCTTGACTTCCAGCTTAGAAGGCTGGCGCTCTATCCGTGCTGAGCTAACAACCCATATTTGAGATAGAGATTGTCTTTCATGTTTTAAGGCTTACTATAAAAGTTTGATGATGTTTGCGTTTTTATAGTAATGCTTGTTGTTATGTTTTTGTGTTTTTTATAGGTATGTTATTATTTTTCGTTTTGTGATGTGTTTTTTATGTCTCGTGTTAAGGCTGTTTCGTTGTTTTCGGGTGGTTTAGATAGTATTCTTGCTACGCGGCTTATTTTGGATCAGGATATTGATGTTGTCGCGTTTAATTTAAAGACTCTATTTGGCGTTTCTAAGAAGGAGGGTTTGAGTGAGGCAGAGTTGGGTGTGGAGCAGTTGGGTGTTCCTTTGAAGGTGGTGTCGGCCGATGTTGAGTATATTCGTATGCTTAGGCGGCCAAAGTTTGGTTATGGTAAGAATTTTAATCCATGTATTGATTGTAAGATTTTTATTTTGAGGCAGGCGGTAAAGTTTGCTAGAGATGTTGGGGCGGATTTTTTGTTTACGGGGGAGGTTTTGGGGGAGCGTCCTATGTCTCAGCAGGGGCCTGCGTTGAGGCTTATTGAGGCGGAGGCGGGTTTGAAGGGTGAGTTGTTGCGGCCGCTTTCGGCAAAGTTGTTGCCTGAGACTTTGGCTGAGCGTCGGGGTCTTGTTGATAGGAGTAGGCTTTTGGCGATTTCGGGTCGTTCTCGTAGGCCTCAGTTGCAGTTGGCTAAAGAGTTTGGTATTACTGTTTTTCCTTCTCCTGCGGGTGGTTGTTTGTTGACTTGTGAGGAGTATTCTAAAAAGTTGTGTGATTTGTTTGAGTCTAAGAAGCGGGTGTCGGTGGCTGATGTTTCCTTGTTGCGTTTGGGGAGGCATTTTAGGTTGGGAGGGAACAAGTTTGTTGTTGGGCGTAATGAGGGGGAGAATAAAGAGTTAATGGCGGCTATGGGTCGGGGTGATTTTTGTTTTGAGTTGCCTGATTTTGTTGGTCCTGTTACTATTTTGCGGGGGGTGAAATCTAGGGAGTCTGTGTGTGTGGCGGCGCGGTTGACAGCGTTTTATTCTGATGCTAAAATTGAGAAAGTTAGAGTTAATTATGGTAAGGGCGTGTTTGATAGGCATGTTATTGTTGAGAGACCTAGTCGTGAAGAGGTGGATGCTTTGCGTGTGGGGCAAAAAAAGCCAGTTTAACCGTTAGATGAGGGTTAAAAGATTGTTGTAATGATGGGGTTAGCGGTGTGGTTGCGGTGTTGTTATTGGTTAGCGGTTTGTTTGTTTTTGTTGTTTAGATTGTTTTTTCTAGTGTTTTTGTGAGATTTTCGAAGGTTTTTAGTCCGTTGTTCCAAAAGTTTGGTGTTTTGGGGTTTAGTTGTAGTATTTGTGCGAGGTCTATGGGGGATAGGCTGCTTCCTGCTGATAGGGTTTTTTTGAGTTTTGGTGTGAATTGTTTTCCTTCTGTTAGGTATTGTTGGTATAGTGTGTATACGAACATTTGGGCGTATATGTATGGGTAATTGTAGAAGCGATAGTTTGCCATGTAGTAGTGTGGTTTCATAGTCCACTCAGCGCTCATTTCGGGTTGCCAGTGGACGGCTTTGCCGAATATGCGGTTGCGTGCTGTAGTCCAGTGTTTGCATATGGTATTGTAGTCTAAGAATTCGCCTTGTTCAATAGAGGTATATAGTGCTTGTTCGAACCATACGCGGGCGGTTACTTGGAAGGCGGCTAGGCCGGCTTCGTCTAGTATTAGGCATAATACTGCTCTTCGTTCTGCGTCTGTTTTAGCTTCTGCTAATAGTAGGTCAGAGAGGAGTAGTTCTCCGAATATGGAGGCTGTTTCAGCTACTATGGAGGGTACATTAGTGTTTAGGGGTGTTTGGCTGCGGGCCATATACCAGTCATGTGTGGCGTGGCCTAGCTCATGGGCTAGTGTGAAGACGTCGCTTAGGGTGCCGTTGTAGCTCTGTAGTATATATGCGGATTTTCCATTATAGTGGCTTGCGCAGAAGGCTCCGTTTCTTTTTCCAAATCGTGGAGCTGCGTCTATGTGGTGTTTTGTAAACATTTCCTTAACGCCTATGGCGTAGTCAGGGTCAAAGCGTTCGTAAGCGCGTGTTATAAGATTTTGAGCTTGTTTGAATGTGAATTTAAGCTCAGATGCTCCGGGTATGGGGGCGGTTAGGTCATAGTTTTCTAAGACGGGTAAATCCATGAGTTTAGCCTTAAGTTTAAGATAACGTCTATAGCTTTTTGCGCCCTTTTCCATGCTTATAAGTAAATTGTCAATTATCTCCTGCTCAGTGTCATTGCTAATAAGGCTATCATTCATAGGTGTCTTATGCTTTCTGCGTCTTGACATAGCTACCCAGTCATTGCATATGTTGCGAAGTGCTGAAGAGAAGACCTCGCCGTCCTTACCTAAGAGAGTATATATTACGTGATTAGCGGCTTGTCGCGTTGCACGATCAGGATGATGCAGCAATCCAGATGCCTCACCATAGCTGTAGCTTTTTTGCTTACCCATAACTTCAATGTCAAAAACGCGCGTGTTTAACCATTTACTCTGCAACTCTTCCCATGCATTAACGCCAAACTGGTCTTTTTCAATAATTAATTGCTCCTCAATCTCAGAAAGATTATGCTCAACATGCCTATACACACGCTCCAGTAAATGCTTATAATTAGCTAAAACCGGATCGCTTATGAAATGAGGCTTATCTTTTAACAATGCACTTAGCTCTAAGTGATAAAATGCGAGTTGTATGTCAAGCTTTGCAGAGAGTTTATCAACCCTATCATTTAACGCCTGAGCAGCAGGCAGAGTCATGTTAGCGGCAAAGGCTAAGCTGGCATAGAGACCCACGTTACTAATTTTTTTGCTGAAAGCTTCAACTTTTTGCAGACACTCAAGCACTCCCTTAGGAGATAGCTCTGCAATTTTTCCACGATACTTTCCTTCAAACTTGGCGGCTATATCAACAGCTTCTGTTATTGCCTGATTAATTTTAGGATCATCAAGACTTAAGAAAAGCTCAGATAAATCCCAAGTTACCAATTGCTGCTCAGCTTTTGTCATATCTAACACTATCTAGAAAATAGTTGGAGAGGGGTTTAAACTGTTTGCTATTGGTTACATTTTTTAGTCATTCATAGCTAATTTGACCATAAAGTTTAAGGGCGAAATGTTTGTTTAAAGTCCGAGTATTCTAACTTGAGGTTTATGGTTTGAGTGTTAAAGAGTTAACAATTGAAGAACGGAAAGCGGAAGTTCTTATAAAATTAAGAAAATATAAACTTGTAGAAAAACAGCCATATGAGGGCGCATACGCGTACATTGTAGATATTCCACGAGATAAAGAACGCGCTATTGTCTGGTGCATCCTAGGCGAGGCCACCGTTGGCATAGCAGCTATGAACACGTTATACAAACTGTTAAAAGAAAAAGAGTTAGAAAGAGCCATAGTTATAACCGAGGGACGCTTCACCCACGCAGTCAAAATGGCCGCAAAGAAGAAAAATGTTGAGCTTTTACCGAAATCCTTCCCTGTGTTTAACATTTTTGAACATGGTCTAGTTCCATTTCACGAAATTTTAAATGAAAAAGAGAAAAAACAGATACTGACACAATACAAAGTTCAACCATACCAAATGCCACAGATAAAATCAGGTGACCCCGCAGTCAAAGTAATCGGAGCAAAACCAGGCGATGTGCTGAAAATTACAAGAGAGAGCACCACCGCAGGCGAACACATAACATACCGTTATGTAGTAGAATAATCTACAACAATAAACTCGCCAATCAACCACCACTATCTCTTTTCGCTTATTTTAGAAGCTATTTTCTTATTTGCATCTCTATAAACTGTTTTAGTTGCGCACGCTGTTAAATGTCATGCTAGCTAGCTAAATAGAAAAGAAGACAGGGAAAAGAGAAAACAATTTTTTTGTTTGTTTATAATAGACCTGTTCGGTAATTAAGTGTTGTGTAGTTCATAGTTGTAGATGCCGCAGATGAGTGCTGTTCTTAGATCGTGTCGTTTGCGTCTGTTACGATATCTATTTGACA
>JAITBW010000064.1 GCA_031283385.1 Nitrososphaerota archaeon | reverse complement strand
ACTCTTTACCCATTTTGGACGGCGGTCTTTTATTTCAGCTATCCAATAGGTAATGTTTATGGTGTTCAGGTTGGGGTTTGGGGTGATACAGGAGAGGTTGCTTACTGTTGGGAAACAGGCTCTTTAGGTTCTTCTGATGTTCCTTCGAATGGCTCTTCTGATGTTCCTTCGAATGGTTCATCGTCTTCTGAGCAATCAAAGTCTTTTGGTGACCTGTTAAGTCGTGCTATTGTTGCTTTAATTGTTGGTTTAATTGTAATAGTGGCTGTGATGGTTGTTGTAGTGTTTGTAAAGAAAAACCGCAAATAACCTTTTGTTGTTAAATTGTGTGTTGCGGTTTTTAGGGGTATGCGTTTGAGTGGGTGTATACAAAAAATGGTGTGTTCTGTCGGGCTAGAAAAACTGTTTTTTTGTATTCATACATGCGATATGTATCGTTAAATATTTAGTCAATATTGTGTGGGTGCAAGTGTTGTGCGATACACTAATAAGTCGTTAACGACGTCAATACTAAATATGGAACTTGATAGGGGTAGTTGTGAATGAAAAATTGTGTTGCTTGTGGTATGCCTATGAATGTGTCGTCTGATTTTGCAATGAATGATGAAACTAGGAATTATTGTGTTCATTGTGCTCGCTCAGATGGTACAATGAAGTCTTTTGATGAGATAAAAGAAGGCATGACAAACTTTATCATACAAACGCAGGGATTATCTCGTGAAGCTGCCGAAAACGCTGCGCTTTTAGTGATGAAAAATCTTCCCACATGGAAAAGCCACTTTGTCTAAAAATTAAATGTAAAGCGGTACGTCTTATGCTTGAATTATTAGCCTGTAGACTTGCTCGTAATGATGAAGCTCCAAATATTGAGCTTGCACAAAAACTATGTGAAAGCAACAATAAGCAGGGGATTTGTGAAATTGTGCAGGGGTTAAAATCAGAGGAACAGGCTGTAGCTAATGATTGTATTAAAGTTTTATATGAAGTTGGACAAAGAAAGCCAGAGTTAATTGCGGACTTTGTAGATGATTTCATTACGGCGTTATTGGATAAAAATAATCGTGTTGTTTGGGGCAGTATGAGGGCTTTGGCTTGTATTGCTCCTCTAAAGTCTACTGCAATATTTACTCGGTTGTCGGAAATTGTTGTGGCATACGAAAAGGGAAGTGTGATTACTGTTGATAGTAGCATTAGTGTTTTTGCTCAGCTATGTAGCGCAAACAAGGCTTATCAGAGGACGGTGTTGCCTATTTTGTTTGACCATCTTGCAAATTGCAGGGCAAAAGAAATTCCTCAACACGCTGAGCGTATAGCGGTTTGTATTAATTCAGACAATAAAGACGTATTTCTAAAAACTTTGGAAACAAGGTCAAATGAATTATCTGAGTCACAGAATAGTAGAATTTTGAAACTAAAAAGGAGCTTAATTTAAAAATTATCCTGACATTATAATAAAACTTGTAACTGGTGCATGTTTATGTTTAATGAAATTTGTATATATGACGTAAAAATAGAGAAACAAGCTGAAATTGAAGAATTAATGAAGGAAGTGGCAGAGTTTTATATGACCCAGCCAGGTGTTATTGATGTCAAGTATATCAAGCGTACACATCGTCAAGAGAATTTTAATGCCGTAAAAGAAGGAAAAACACCTATCCGACTTACACGACAGATTGGAAAAGTCACATACATGCTCTATTTAGCCTTAGAAGACGAAGAAGCCCATGCAAAATTGGCAAAAGTTAGTTTAGATAAATTTTACAAACGTTGGACCCGTTGCCTACTTACAATGCCTAAAATCCTATTGGGCGAAAATATAGTATAACAATTCACTTTGCACTACTTGTTATCATTTTAATACGTTTACATAATTTATTACATATGTCTTCGGATTTTTCCCATAATATTGTGTCTTTTTGTTGTATGTCAAAATGACCTGTTTTCTTAAACATACCTTTATTGCAAACATGTATTACTTCTTTACCCAACCCAGCTGCATAACCTGCTTCGTAATAAACACCATTATTATGACCTGTAAACTCAGCTACAACAAAGTTACTTTGCTTTATTTCATACAACATCTCGGGGACAATCTGTTTATTATGTTCAATTTCATCCATAAAACGTGGAACATATCCCTCTTGTACTATTCCTTTGCGAATTGCTTCGCGTACCTCTGACATGTTTTTATCAAAAGACATTGCAACAAATACCTGCTTACGGATAGACTGATTTTTCTGCAATTCATCAATCCGTTTCAAACCCTCTGGCTTAATGGCGATTTCAAGACCTAAACCTGTAAACAATAATACTCTTATAAATTCTTGTGTCTCCATATACCCTGAAATAAAAGATACTTGTTTCGTAATATGTTCAAATCGGTTTAACGCTGATTGTGTGTTTTTTATAATATCGCGTTTTACAAAGAACATGCTACACATTTGCTCATAAGATAACTGTATTTTGTCCCCTGTATAGTTCGACAGTTGGTCAAGCAACAATAATATGCAATTGATTTTTTCATTAAATTTCTTTGGATACCACGCTTGTATATCTTCTTCAGTTACTAGCTTGGCATTAGGGTATTCTTTTAATAATTTGTTATATGCTTCTTGTGAACCTATGAAATAATGATTGTTAGCCTCATTTTGCCATAAGTATGCATTGTTATAAAACAAGAAGGAAGCAAAAATATCCTTAACACTGTCCTTTAGAAAATATCGCTCTAAAGAAAAACTGCCACAGGCAGCACAATAACACGAATCACCACAAACATCGCGTATCATGTTTACAGTTGCTTTTCCATCACAAATAGGACATTTGTTTACACTCATAATGCATCAGCTATGTGTTGGATATTTTGCTAAATAAAGTTTCAGTAAAGCCAGTAGTTTTTCATATACCTCTGTATCATTAAAAAAAACAGTTCAGCAACTGGAGTTAATATAACCCATGAATAACCCGATAAGTATCTATTGCTCTGATTGTGAAATAAAATAAACTGCCGAAAAACCGAGAAAAACGCAAGATTGCTAGAACTACCCAATGTCTGTAGCTGTAGCTTCTGCTTTTTCAAGTTGTAAAGTAACTTCAAAGTCTGTATGATTGATTTGTTTTCCTATTACTTTGTATAATTCTGTTTTCCCATTATAATCGATTGTTATTTTATCATTCAACTCAGGTATTCGTTGAATTTTATATTTCAATTTTTCAATATTTTTCATTTTATCTTTGTATATGTTATAACATAATATAGCTCCAAAAATACAGCCTATTATTACAACAAAGAGCAAAACTGTTACACATTTATGTCCAGACAAACTATACGGTAATGCGGCACCAATTATCGCGAAAAAAGCTGCAAAAAAACCGACATACAGAGCAATACTTGATTGCGCATCTGTCGTATATGTTGCTATATCTACTTGTAACTCTCTTTCTTCTTGTTTCAACACTTAACACTTTTCCCACTATGTCTATAGTTATCATTTAACTGTTTCTAAATGAACACGTAATTGGTTTGATAAAAAGATTTAAGATTGTATCAGACTTATATCCTATAATTTTGACGAGAATACTCAGAATTAACATTATGACAGATAAAAGTAGAGCTGGTCTAATGTACATATTACTTGAATTGCTTTGTCTCTTGTGTAGCTTTCGGGAGATGCAACCCCATGTCCTATAGACTGCCTTGTTGCCTTAATGTAATCTTTTCCCATGTCAAAATTCCCAAAAATAACTTACACACGTGTTCATAAAACTGTTCAATAAAAACTAAAGACCCATCATATTTAAATTTGTGAGAGTGTTCACACTTAGAGAGATAACGTCATTTTTTCGTGTTTTTACTCGTTTTAGTTCCTCGTTCAAGGAATATATTGCCATATTTTATCATGATTTTCAACATTTCACAACATTG
>JAITBW010000055.1 GCA_031283385.1 Nitrososphaerota archaeon | reverse complement strand
ATATACACTGTAGAGTTTCTCGTGAGGCAGCTGCATTGCTTTATTTTGGTGTTGAGAAAGAATATAAGCAGGCTAAACTTAAAGCTGCTGAAATTTTTAACGTTCACTTTTTGCCTACTAACCTTGAAATTGCTATAGAACTTGATAAAATAGCTGATGAACAAGAAGGTTCTGCAAGAAAAGAACGCCTTATTTTGATGCGGCAGGAAGCGTTAAAAATTATGAAACTTTTAGCTGCTTATTCACCGTTACTAATTGGCAGTGTATGGCGTGGTACTAATATGGTTGGTAGTGATATCGATATAGCTGTTTATGCTGATTTGCCTGAGCTAGTTCTTGAGATTCTGAAAACATTCAATATACATATACAGCGTTCATGTTGGACTCGAGTTAATAAACAAGGAATAACTTTCATGTCTTATCATATTTATGCTGAAACTGAGTCAAAAAACAGTGTAGAGATTGTTGTTCGCAGTCCAGATGAAGCAGGGAAACCAAGAAAATGCGAAATATTTGGGGATGAACTTAAAGGTTTAAAAATTACTGAACTTGAAAAGCTCCTAAAAAAACCCGACAAAGCAGTTTCTGCCCTAACATTTTTAAATAAATAGTCATTTAAAAAGTCAAGTTTAATCCCTGTTTAAATGTTTGATGATTATGGCTGTCGATAAGCGTTCACTTAAGAAAATGTTTCCAAATCTCTATCGTGAACTTGACGATGAGAACTCTGAGAGTAGAGTCTCTATAGATGCTGTCTGTGTCGATAATGAAGTAGCTGAAGAAGCCCCTAAAATTGAAGATGTTTGTGAAGAAGACTTTCTTAAACCAATTAAAAAAACTGATAAACTGCAGCATTTTAACCCCTCTGCTATAGATTTTATTCGACGATGTGATACAGATGAGCAGGCGCAAGAAATTATTTCTTATCTGCAAAAGAAGGGTGAAATAACCCCTGAGCAAGCTAAAGAGTTGGAATGTAAACTTAAAAAAGAGGGTGTACGGGGATTTGGCTCTAAAAAGGAAGAAAACTATTACTTCCGTGAAGGCGACCTCTACTAGTCGCCTGCTAATTTTATAGATCCAAATGGGGCTCTTTTGACTTACTTGTATCTCTATACCATAGGTCTTAGGCAGTAGATGGTATGTATGATCTAAATTGCGTGTGGTAAACATGTGTGGCTGTTGAGGATTTCTTTTACGATTACGTGAAAAATGTGGTAAAATACCTAAATGCTTTTATTTTACAATTCAGAATTCAAAAAAATATAGAGGATACTAAAATGGTAAAAATCATTATTGATCCAAAATGCAGTGGATGCGAAACTTGCGTAAATACTTGCCCTGTAATGGTTTATGAAACAAAAGATGGTAAAGCTGTTGCAGTTAAGGCTGAAGAATGCCTCGTTTGTAGAGCATGTGAAGCGCAATGTCCTGAAGGCGCAATTCAAATTATTGAATAAACGCTTTTGCAAAATTTTAAAGCCGAATCAAGAACTCTCTTAATTGAGAGCTAATCTCTTTTTATCATTATATTTTAGAAAAACGTGTTATTGACTATACTTTTCAGTGCTTTCTCTGAAAAGACCTGATATATACTCATTAACTGTTTGACCATTTTTCTGCGCAATTCGCTTAACTGCATTATTTATACCTGTAGAATACTGTACTGCTTTCTTAGGCTTATCCGCAATTAATTTTGGCAAACCCATGTTTAATGCAACTTTACGCAGTATTAACTTTCTAAGCGAGTTCTGCTTCTGTTCAAATTTCAAATCAACAGGCAAACCCAATGCAAACTCTATCAGATCAAAACAAATAAACGGCAACCGCAGATCTACATCTAAACTCAGACAGATTTTTTTATCCCTCTCTAAATTGTTCTCATGAATATTTATTACATCATTAAACATTATCTGCTGAACTTTTTTATCTCCATAAACACAATACTCATTTACATAACGTTGATATCCACCAAACAATTCATCTGCACCCTGCCCAGCAAGCAAAACACTGTGACCTACTTCTCTAGCTCTCTGTGCAGCCCAATAAACAGGCACACCAATAGCTGCTTTAACTGGGTTAGCCTCTTCAATTAAATCCACAATTTTAGGAAGAACATTTTCTACATCTTCATCTTTAAACAAATGCGCCTGCATCGGCAAACCAAGTTTTTCTGCGGCATCAAAAGCGTTTTCTGTTTCTGTCTCATTTTTAAGACTAACATAAATCAAGTCAATTTTAACTCCACATTTATCTGCAATATATGCAATTAAACTGCTATCTAAACCACCTGAAAACGCAACTGACATCTTTTCAAACCCTGCTATTCGCGCTTCAACAGACTTTTCTAACAACTTTTGCAACTTCCCGGCAGCAGCATCCATAGACATCTGTACAGGCTCTACGTAGTCAAAAGTTTTTATCGGCTTAAACTGCAAACCTGACTTAGTTAGCAAACACAAATTACCCGGCGGAAAAGACCGCGCTTCAACTATACCTAACTGCCAAAGTACTTTACGACTTGACGCAAAGACTACCAGTTCATTGTTTTCGCCGTAATAAAGCGGTTGAGCACCAAATGCATCTCTAGCTACAGTTATCTCTTCATCTCTTAACATAAACGCTGAGTAATCACCCTCATTTTTCTTGATTAGACCTTGCATTTGCTCTTCAGTGATAGGCAGTTTTTTTGTTAATTCTTGCGCATACTTTTCTTTGGGCACTACTGATGATGTGTAAATTGCGCCTTCAAAAATAGTTATAACATTATCTAATTGTAAAAAACTGTAGCTTTGCTTTGCTTCATCCGTGAAAGAACAACCCATGGCTATGGAAGAGTTAATCCCTTCGGTATTTAGCAAGTCAAGATTTTGATGAGAAACAATTTTCTCAGAACTAGCAACTGTAAAATTCATAGCTTGTTTACTCTGAGCGTTCTTTAATGCCTCCATAATTGTAGGCAATGCAAGGTCGTCTTTCTTGTTTAACACTGCAATTGTTGTCCTCATCCTTCACACCCTAACAAACTATTGTTTCTAATGGTATGCTCTGATAAAACATTAACTTTAACCTATGTAACATCTCTACGCGAACATTTGACAAGATACGCTCTTAACTTTTTAGGGTCCTATTAAGGAGTGGCATTTTTTAAGCTTAAAATAGCGTTTTTTGTCTAAACACCTGTTGAGGCTCTTCCCAATTATCCTCTGGTTCTTTATCGATAAATCCGCCCACTTGCTCTTTGATTTTCTTAGCTATACGAGGACCAACTAAATGTAGCTGAGTTAAGTCTTCAAGTGATGCTACCTTTAGGTCTTCTATGGTTTTGTAGCCGGCATTGTAAATTATTCTACCACGTATTCTGCCAACACCATCTAATCGTACGATAGGTAACAATTCCCGTTTTATTCCTTTAGATACGCGTTCCTCAAGCTCATCTGCAAGCAGTTTTATTTCTCTATTTGCACCTACAAGCGGAGATAATTCATGAGTTGCATGAAGCAACCATTTTGCGTTCTCTATTATACGGTATAAATCTCCTGGCTGTATCCCATATTTTGTGATAAGCTGATCTTCAGTGGTCTCTTCTATCCAGTTTTCCATAACTATGGCTGTTTTAATTTCACTAAGGAATTCCTCATAACCAATATGATTTTCCCACTCATTTGGCGGATCAATTAGCAGCTCTTCTCTATGATGTTCTAATTGAAGACTTAACACATCAATTTCTCGAGCATAAGGCCGCATGCCTGGTCCCATATCTGGAGTATGTGCAATCATGTGTAGTAAGCTAAACTCTGTCAAATAACCAGCTTTTTTAGTGAGAGCCTCTCGTATAATCACTGCTGACAATGGATCTATGTATAATTCACTTACCCTTTTACCAAATTTAGTTGCATAAATATCCCGACGATCCACCGCTATCATTTGCTCATCAAATAAATATCCAAGAATTCTAGCAATAATACTCTTAATAGCCTTAACATCATACTGATAAGCATAAAAAGTCTTCCCAAAAAACTCAAAAATCCCCTCCTCAGTATGAGCATAATCTGACGCAACCGTTGCCAAAACATGACCACGTATAATTTTCTCCACAGCCATTCTCGACCAAATACGCTCAGTTTTAGCCAACACATAACCTTCCATTAAATAATCTGCTTCATCTTGAGTCTTAGCAATAATTACCGACTCACCAAACTTGTCATATTTCGGTCTACCCGCTCTACCAACCATCTGCTTATAATCCAACACAGGAATAGGATAATTACCATATCCAGCCTCAAAGCGACGATAATCCTGAATAACAACCATACGCGCCGGCAAGTTAACACCCCAAGCCAACGTAGGCGTAGCCGTTAAAACTTTGAGTTTTCGCTCTTTAAAACCATCTTCAATAATCTTACGTTGAGCTCCCGATAAACCCGCATGATGGTAAGCAACTCCACAACGAATCATATCTGCCAATTCGTCACTAATTTGAGTTTTTTCACCCGCCTCTTCAATTTTATACGCCTCTTTCTCCAACAATTCCCTATTTGCCTTCTCCATGGCATTCTTAATAAGCGTCGAACCAGTTTTAGGCAAGGCTTTATTCATGTTACTTGCAAGTGTTTTGGCTGCTGAAACAGCATTTTTTCTTGTAGAGGCAAAAACTAGCACTTGACCTCCACTTTTCAGTGTGTCTAAAACAAGATTAACATGCGCAAAACGTGTCTCTTGACTTATTCTTCTCGAACCGCCGTCTTTGTACTGAATTTCGTCTTGAAGTACAACACCCTCCCTTAAGTCAATTGGTCGCCATTCAGTAACAACATATTTAGAGTTTAACCATCCAGCGATTTCATCTACGTTAGTGATTGTTGCGCTTAAAGCCAAAATTTGAATGCGTGGATTAATCTGCATAAGTCTCGCTAGCACAATTTCTAATGTAGGACCACGTTCAGCCTCATTAAGCAGATGTACTTCATCTGCGATTACAAGAGAGATATTATCCATCCACTTTGCACGATGTCTGAGTAATGAATCCGCTTTCTCATTTGTAGTAATAACTATGTCAATTTTTTCCATCCAATTCTCTACATCATCAAAATCACTTGTACTTATGCCAACTGACACTTTTCTACCGTCATCTTTGATTATGTGTGAATATTTTTTAAATTCGTCATACTTCTCACTGGCAAGAGCTCGTAAGGGTGAGAGATAAATCACTTTTCCATGATTTTCCAACACGTGCTTCATGCTGGCAAGTTCTGCAATTAACGTTTTTCCTGATGCTGTTGGGCTGGCTAAAACTATGTTTTGACCCTCAAGCAGTCCCGCTTGTATGGTTTCTGCTTGGGGTGGAAATAATTCTTTAATTCCCAAGCTGTCAAGAACATCTTTAACGGGTTGCGGCACAGATACATCGGAAACTTTCAACTTAACTCGCCATTAAGACAATTTTTAAAAAATTATCACGCTGATGGTTATTAGGGTTTTTTAACCAAACAGGCAATTTCAACTAAAAGTCTAAAAATTATAGCAAAAAATTTGGTTATTATTTAGTTTTGACTTGGCATTATCCTAACGATTTTTGGTTGATCTGGCGCGGTAATCTTGTAATCATTTTTTTGCTGTGTTTTTAGAAGAGTATCTCCAATAATGGCGCCAAGGACAAACAAGATACCTAAGTATATATGCCAAAAATGACCTGGTAATAATGACCGTATAAATGGCTCCGTGATAAATCCTACTATAAACATAGTGGCTGCACCTGAGGCAAGCGCGCGTTCTACTCTTCTAACTGACGATCCTCTATGTTGATAGGGTTGTTGAGGGGATTTATAACGGGTTTTGCGACTAATAACGTATGCGATCACACCACTGCCAAGGATAATAATTGGTATCAAAAATGGCACAGACTCGCTTGCTTGTATAACCAACAAAAAAATTGGTATAGTAATCAATGCCACAACCAGCACCAAGAGGACATATGCCGTCTTTAGATTCATGTCTTCAACTCCCTAATTCTTCATTCCACCAGATAATTTAGCAGTCTACAAATATAACTTGTACGCATCTGAAATGTTTGTGAGAAGTGCCAATAACCAAATCTACAATTGTGTGTTTAGCTCATTGGAAATTTCATGGGTAATAATGCAATGTTGTTGCGATATTTGTTACAAATTGTACTAAGGGCTAAATACGTACAAAATTTGGTAACCAAATTTACGGGAAAAAATGGATCTAATTGAACTATTTCGCGATAGTTGAAGGTGTATCTATGAATAATTATCTTTTAATATGGTTAGGTTTTTTTATCCGAACGAAATATATCAAAAAGTAGTGTGGTATCTACATACTTTCTACAGGATGATGCTGTATGGTTGAAAACGTAAAGGAGCTCTTAAAACTTCATGAGGGTATTACCCGACAGGTTTACTTAGACAATGAAAACTCTGGCATTGTTCCAAAAGAAGTTGTAGACGCAATGCTTCCGTATTTCAACATGGTTGCCTATGGTAATCCGACTCTTACGCATAAACCCGGTTGGGAAGCGTTTGAAGTAATAATGAATTGTTTCCAAAAAATCAGTAAATGCATGGGCGCAAAAATTCTTGAAGAGATCACTTTTACTCCTGGTGAATCTGAAGCTAATAATCTTGCGATTATGAGTTCCTGTTTTGCCCAAAAAGAGAAAGGTAAAAAAATAGTAATCTCTGAAATTGAACCGATTAATGTATTGCATGTTGCAGAGATGATGCAAAAATTCGGATTTACAGTAACAAAAGTTCCCGTTAATGCTGAAGGCTTCGTGAACATGGAAAAACTAGCCGAAGCTGTTGATAAAGAGACTATACTTGTAAGTATTGCAGCAGTAAATAACGAATTGGGTACAATTCAAAGCGTTAAAGAAGCCGTTCAAATTGCAAAAGACAAAAACTCTGACGTACTTTTCCACACAGATGCAACTGACGCCTATGGCAGAGTACCATTTAATGTAGAAAATCTTGATGTAGACTTGGCAACAGTTAGCAGTTATAAAATTCAGGGTCCAAAAGGCATAGGTGCACTATATTTGCGTGAAGGCGTAAACCTTGATCGTATAATTGAGGGACAAATTGGTACACAAAAACTTTGGCC
>JAITBW010000144.1 GCA_031283385.1 Nitrososphaerota archaeon | reverse complement strand
TTCCCCGACAGATTCAGATGTAAACAAATATTTTCCGTTCATTTTCATTGGAAACACTTTCTATTACTTGAATTGAGTGATAATTAATCAGGTGTTTTTCTTAAAAGCCTTTCTGATGCGCTCTATTAAAAAAGCTCCACTTAAACATATCCAGACATTAAAACAAACTTTTTTGTATAGCAAAACAAAGGTCTAAAACTGTTAAATACATCAAATTTTTTCATAAACACTTCATGTTTAAGAAATAATGTTTGCATACTATGAAATGTTTTATAAAAAATGTGCGCCTAAACTTTTTAATAAATAGTTTTTCAATAATTATAAAAACTTCAAGCACAATTATAGAAACAGTGAAAAATATTGTGTTAGCACTTAAAAAAGTCATAACTGCAACAACTGATAAAAAAGCGCCTGGACCAACGACCAGCTTTACGCTATTTCACATTTTCTGCGCGTTAGAATACCTCTCGCGAGAAACATTGGGAAGAAACAAACTTGCAGATAAATTAGGTATTGGAGATGGCGCAATAAGAACTATTATTAATCGTTTAAAAAGTGCAGAATTAATTTCAACCACTAAGGAAGGCTGTGTGTTAACTCAGAGCGGACAAGAAGTGTGGCGTCAATTTGAACAAGTTTTTCCTAAACGCTCAGAAATGCCTAAAACGGAAATAACACCATCAGAATTCAACTATGGCTTTATGATCAGAAATCACGGAGATAGTATTAAATCAGGTATTGACCAACGTGACGCCGCAATTATTGCAGGAGCCAAACGAGCTATTGTGCTTATTGCCAAACAGAGTCATCTACATGTAGCATCAGTAGATCAATGTATAGAGAAAGAATACGAAGATGCAGCAGCGGAAATTCTGAAAAAAATAGCACCACAAAATGATAAAGATGTAATCATTATCGCAGGAGCAGAAACACCGCTAAAGGCTAAAACAGGAGCCTTCGCAGCAGCGTGGTCACTAATTGACAACTAAATTAAAAGTTATGTTGTGTATTTCTCGCCACTCATAAATATGCGTTCAAGCACCGTATTAACGTTAGTCATACCCTCATTTGTTTTTGAAGAAACAGGCATCAACGGAAACGCCATACCTAACTGGTTTATAGCTTTCATCATATTTCGACTGAAAACACGCTTTGTCCCGTCAAGCTTTTCTTCAATTGCATCCTCAAGTGCCATTGGGCTAGCTGACCAATCAGTTATTGCTTTAGCATCTTTTTTGGGAACTAGATCAGATTTTGATAACACATGTAATTGAGACTGGAAGAAACGATTGTAAACAGCAGCAGATAGAAACATGTTTGAAACATAATTTAAAGGATTAATAGAAAAAACTGCATCAAACAAATAAATTAACGCCTTAGGCTCACGCGTGAGCTCATTTACAATATATGGACCACTAGCTCGAAAAGCAAACAATTCCATCTGCCCAGGTGTATCCACAAGCACAAGATCAGCATTTGTTGACTCAATATCACGAGCCAAGTTTTCAATTTGATCAGCTATCAAATCAGCAGCCATAATCAACGCGCCATTGGGGCCTAAACCATATTTCTCCATTAAATCACCGACATCAACATAATTACGTACATCAACATCGGGAGAGTATGGCAATTTTAACGCGCCAGGATCGAGATTAACCACGGCAACATCTTGTTTTGACATTTTTAACCATTCACTAAAAGCGGCTGTGAAAAAACTTTTTCCCGAACCAGCTGTTCCGATAATAAAGGTAAGAGGCATATGTTCACTACATCGAAAGTAGTTCAACAAAAGTAATAATCTTTTGGTACGTTTCAAGGGTTAATTCATTTCAAAACAGTTCCAAACCAATCGGGTCATTGACCAATAACAAGTGGGTCTGTAGAATTTTATAGTGCTTGCTAAGAAAACGTAATATTAGACACTGTAAAGTGTCAATTATTTTTTACTTAAGTACCATTTAAGGTATTCTTTACGGCGGTTTTCCCTTATTTCATCTTCAGTTTCGTCACTTGGTCTATTTCGATCTCTGAACTCTTCGAGATCCTGACCATTAACTGACAAACCACAGCTTTTGCAAACATACAGCTTAGTTATAGCCATATACTGCATCTCTCCGCCGCACTCAGGACAATACGTCATGTTTAATTACCAGTAAAAAATCGTTCAACCAAACATATTTAGTCTTCGCTACAAAAAACTGAAAATAGTCACTAAAAACAATAATGCATAAAAAAATAATAATGTAGTTAGCATCAATAAAAACTATAACATAAAAAATTAGACACAACGTTTTCTACGTTATCTGATAGACCACATCAAATAACGTTAGGCGCATTAAAATTCAAAGTAAGCTAAGTATTAACAAGGTCAAATTAAAACTATTTTGTTATTTAATTAAAAAAATTGGCGCATGGAAAAAACCATGCTTAGGGATACGACATTTATCGTGATGCCATAATAGTGCTTGCTAGTGGTATGCGTGATGGACAAACGTATGAGCAGGTTCCGCAGCCGATGCAGTCTTTGT
>JAITBW010000125.1 GCA_031283385.1 Nitrososphaerota archaeon | reverse complement strand
TTTGTGTTTTTGTTGTTTTAGTTTTATGATTATATAAGGTTCGTTGTAATTCGAAGGCTGTGTAATTAGATAAATGTTGTGAGGGGGTTTTGAATCAAAATAGTGTTGTGTGTATGTGTTGGGCATATTTGATTTGTTAGTGTTGGTTTTTTGTTAAAAATGTCTGATTTGGGATTTGTTGTTGTTTTTACTGTGTTTTGGTGATGCTTTTGTATACCAATTAAAATGTTAATGGATAACCTTATCTTGTAAAAATCACTTTATTATACTGGTAATAGATGTGCAAACAAAAAACATGAATACACCGATTTCCAGTCGTGAGATGCGTGCTGTAGAAGTTAATTCTGAATATTTTGGCACAAGTTTGTTGCAGCTTATGGAGAATGCTGGTTGTTGTGTTGCTCAGGCGATTGTTAAGCGTTTTTCTAATGATAAGCGGGTTGTTGTTTTTTGTGGTTTAGGTGGGAATGGTGGTGATGGTTTTGTTGTGGCTCGTCATCTTTTAGCGCATGGTTACTCTGTTACGGTTGTTTTAGCTGGGCGTGGTAGGGATATTTGTCATGTTGCGGCTGCTCATAATTGGCGTGCTCTTAGAGCTGTTGGTGACCAGATTTGTGTGTTTGAGGTTTGTGATAGTTCTTCTATGCCTGTGGTGGAGGCTGATGTTGTTGTTGACGCGTTGTTGGGAACGGGTTCTAAGGGTGAGTTGCGTGCGCCTGTTTTGCAGATGGTTGAGGTGGTTAATTCTTTGGGGGCGTTCAAGGTTGCTGTTGATGTTCCTACGGGGGTGGATGCTGATACTGGCGAGGTTGGAAGTGGTGGTGGTGTTGCTGTTAGGGCTGATTTAACTGTTACTTTTTATAAGTCTAAGGTGGGTTTGGAGGTGGCTAGGCGGTTTGTGGGTGTTTTAGAGGTTTGTGCTATTGGTTTGCCTTTAGAGTTTGAGCGTTTTGTTGGTCCTGGTGATGTGGGTTTAGTGGGTATGTCACGGTTTTTGGGTGGGCATAAGGGTTGTTTTGGCCGTTTACTTGTTGTTGGGGGTAGCAGTGTTTTTTCTGGCGCGCCTGTTTTAGCGTCTTTGGCGGCTTTGCGAACGGGCGTGGATATTGTCTACACGGCGGTTCCTGAGTGTGTGGCTCATGAGGTGGCGGCGTTGTCGCCTGATTTAATATCTCTAAAGCTTACAGGCGAGAATTTATGTCCTTATAATGTAGCTGAGCTTGAACCTTACTTATCAGGTGTAGACGCTATAGTTTTAGGTCCAGGCTTAGGTTTGGATGCGAAAACATTTGATTTTGTAAAAAAATTTGTTGACCGCGTGGAAAAGGCGGGAAAACCTTTGCTTTTAGACGCTGACGGCATAAAGACATTTGCGACATGTAAACGGCCGCTGCAGTCGCCTTTGGTGCTTACTCCTCATAGGGGGGAATATCAAATACTTACAGGACAAAAACTAACGGGGGATGTTAAGAAGAGTATTGCCCTTATTCAACAAACGGCTAAAGAGCTTAACGCTACACTTCTCGTTAAAGGCGAAACAGACATAATATGCAGCCAAGAGGGCAGGGTAAAATTGAATTTTACCGGCAACGCCGGCATGACAGTCGGAGGCACAGGAGACGTACTCTCAGGCATAGTAGGCGGCTTACTAGCACAAAAAACAACCCCATTCGAAGCCGCAGCAGCAGGCGCATTTATAAATGGAGCCTGCGGCGACTTCACCACAGCCAACAAGGGCAACCACATACTTGCAAGCGACCTCTTAGAATGGATACCCAAAATATTTCTAGACCCCATGAGCCATTTAAAGGTGAAACACCCATAACAACAACCGATAACAATACTAATGATGATGAAAGAGACGAAGAAACGCTTAAAGAGGAAACCGTAAGAATCAGCGTCTACCACGCCGCACAAGATGATCCCAAAAAAAACACGGCACTACGACTAAACCGACGAGGCTACGTACGCATCGTTAAAAAAATACGATTCCTACCCAAACGCGCCATAGTCCTTAACCCCTTTAGCGACATAGCATTCTCCCCAGCTGACCACGAACGCCTAGAAAACTTTGGACTAGCCGCCCTAGATTGCAGCTGGGAACAAGCACAAAAAGTACTAGGCGAACACGTCCGAGGCACCAGCCGATGCCTACCCATACTACTAGCAAGCAACCCCGTAAATTTTGGAAAACTAACAAAACTCTCCACAGCAGAAGCCCTATCCGCCGCCCTATACATAGCCGGATTCAAAGAGACAGCAGAACAAATGCTTAGCATATTTACATGGGGACACACCTTTTTTGAATTAAACCAGACATTTCTTGACAAATACACAACCGCCAAAAACAGCGAAGACATAATAAAAATACAAAAAACACTATTCGAAAACAACCAAAACAAAAACAAACAATAACACAAAAGTCTGCTCATAAAAAATATCACCCACAAAAAACTGGAAAACAACAACATATTTTAACCTCTAAAAACAAAGACTTAACGGGTACAGCACAGTGGCAAATCAAACTAAGCTGGTAATAGCAACATCATTATTACTTGTTATACTACTTATAACACTATCAGTATTTGCTTACAATTTAACAATAAATAATACTGACAATAATACCGATGCCACAAATAGCAAAAAACATACTAACGCCCTACATGTTAAAAACGAAAACGAACTTAAAACAGCCATAAACAATGCTCCAGCTAACAAACCGACAATGATTGCTTTGGATAAGGATATTTCGCTTACAGACTCAGCACTTGAAATTCCCAGAGATAAAGACATCATACTTGTAAGTGAGAAGAAAACGGGTTTTTGGAAGCTTATCGGTGCAGATAATCAGCCAACTGTTTGGGTTAATGGCAAATTAACACTTGAGAGTATTATTGTAACGCATAAGGACGGCGGCGTTAGTGAGAATGGGGTATTTGTTTATTTTGGCGGCATATTAATAATGTATGATGGTGAGATTTGTAACAATATAGGTCATGGTGTCAGTAATAGTGGTAGTTTTAGTATGTATGGTGGAATGATTTATAATAACACCGTTTATGGTTCTGGTGGTGGCGTGTACAATAATGGTTATGACTTTACTATGTATGGCGGCGAAATTTGCGGCAATACTGCACATTTTTCAGGTGGTGGCGTGCATAACTATAATGGTAAAGTTACTTTAAAGGATGGGGTTATTTCTGGTAATAATGCCCACGTTGGTGGTGGTGTATACATTCACTATGGAAGTTTTACTATGAGTGGCGGTGAAATTTCGTGTAACACTGCAGAGGATAAAGGTGGTGGCGTGTACAATTATTACTGGAGCGCGTTTTTTTTCTCTGGCAACGGCTTAATTTCTAACAATATAGCATCTCTTGGTAGCGGTGTATGTACTGATGGCTATTTCAGCGGAGGTAGTGGCGCAATTTCTAACAACACAATTTACAATGTAAATAGCACCCCATCATGGCACGGGTAAATAGCACCCACCATGGCAGCGTATTTATCGTTAGTAAACAATTTATATGTATAATACATATTCATTTACTATCTGAAAATTTGAAAATGGAGGGAGTCGTTTGGAGACAAGTTTTTACATGTTTTTAAGTTCCGTTATAATGATTTCTCTAAGCGGCGTTTTAATGCCTGGTCCATTATTTGCTATTACCCTACAAAAGGCGGCTAAAAGCAAAATAGCCGGCGCGTTAATAGGTCTTGGACATGGCATAGTAGAATTCCCTGTAATGCTTCTAATATATTTCCTCCTTAGTCAATTTACCATTCCCACTTCGGTGCAATCAGTAATTGGCATTATAGGTGGTTCTTTTATGATTTTCATGGGTATACATACGTTAAAAAATCGTAATCGTCAAGATACTTCATCTGTAAGTTTAAAACGTGACTCTATAATTGCAGGTATTTGGACCTCAGCGGCTAGTGCAGGCTTTATCATATGGTGGTTAACTATTGGAACAGTTTTAATTGCAAACGCACAGCTCTTTGGATTCCCAGGTTTTTGCGTTTTCGCAGGTGTACACTGGTCTGTTGACTTCATATGGTACACGCTATTAGGCTTTCTTGTTTTCAAATCACAAAAATTCTGGAACAAAAAAGTACATTACACCATTACACTATTCTGCGCAGGAGTATTTCTCCTATTTGGCATCTACTTTATAAGCTCAGCAATAATGGCATT
>JAITBW010000087.1 GCA_031283385.1 Nitrososphaerota archaeon | reverse complement strand
CGACGAAACTCTTCATCACGATAACCCTTAATATTTTCAAACTTCATACACCATCATAAAAACAACACCAACAAGGCACTAATCTAGTTTTCCATAGTTATGCAAGAAGTCTAATGAAACAAAAAAGACGATGCTCAATCTTATTCCACTTCGAAGTACCCGGCGGAAAATGCAAAACCTGCACATCCACACCAATCTCATTAACCAACTTTTGAAGCTCAAACTTCCACAAACGATTACGATAACCATTACTACCCCCACAATCAGCAGTCAAAACAACCTTTTTCGCATTACAATACTCAGCAGCACCTTGTGCATACCACCACCTCCGAACAGACTCAACAGCAAAAACAGCCGTCTCACAACTCAAACCCACATTAACAAACCCTTTATTCTTAAAAACATCATACACCCCAAACGGCGTGGCTTTCCCCAACTCTTTTATGGAAAAATCATGATCAAGCGTTTCAATAGGCGTTTTATACGGCTGATAGGTTTGACCATTGTTTTTAAAATTTCCAATGTTTTCTTTCTTTTTTGCATCAATAAAGAGTACCGGGTTGCCCTCTGCAATTGCTTTTTTTGTTTGTGTATTTATGTGTTCAAATTGAGCGTTACGGTCGGGGTGAGAGGGCTTTACAGTTAGAGTTTTTTTGTCAGCTTGTAACCCATAGCCTAATTGTTTTAACATTATGCCGACTACTCGGTAGCTGACTTTGAAGCCTTGTTCGTTTAGGTTTTTTGAGAGGTTGCGTAGGCTTTTGTTTGTCCATAGTAGTGTGTGTATGGGGTTGCCTTTGGTGTGGGGTTCTACTAGGTTTTTTAGAGTGTTTAGTATGTCTGGTTGGTTGGTTTGTGTGGTTTTTCTGCCGCCGCCTTTTTTGCGGCTTTTTCCTATTTTGGGTGGGGGGTTTGTGGTTGGGTTGTTTAGTTCTTTTATGCCTTTGATTATGGTTTTGCGTGTGACGTTTGATAGGCGGCTTACTATGCTTGTGCCGCCATAGCCTATTGTTTTTGCTTCGGTTGCTAGGTATCGTCTTTGCTGGTATTCGTTTAATGTTGGTAGCATTGTTTCTATGCGTGTTTGTAACGCGACCACATCTATTTTTGGCATATCAAACAATACGTCGTACACATATTTAAACTGTATATTTTATTTAGTAACACTTCCTTACTAGGGTCTTTACAACTGTAAACCCTTTCCCATATTTCAGACAAGCTACCACATTTAGGACAAGGCTTATTTTCTGTTTGCACGTTTAAAAAAAGGGTTGTTGTGGGAATAAAAAGGTTATTCGGTATTGTCAATAACCAGGGCACTACACTGAACACAACATGTAGGAGGAAAAATACAGTGTCAACCTGTAGTTTTTAAGTACTGTTACAGTGAGAGTTTTCTGCTAAATACTGTCCAAAGTAGTCACACAGTCATTCCCTTAGGCGCCATTAATTTTTTAATTATTCTATACAACCTAAATTCTGCGGTGTTTTTTGCACATACAAATAGCGGTTATTTGCTTGTGAGATAGTTTTTTAAGTCGGTTTCTGTTAAACCGCAGATTTCTAGAATGGTACGTTGTATTTTAGTCAACGGATTGATTAGGTGTGTCCCATTGGGCATTGTAACAACTTTAATTTTCTCTAACTCCAAAACCAAACCCGTTTTACTCAAAGATTTAGCCTTCATAAAATCCGACAACTTGTTAGACAACTCACAAACAACAATCAAAGAAACAAACGCACAAAACAATTTACCCTCCAAAACACTCGAACTATGAACCCGCAAACGCCGCATATCCAAATAATTCTTCAAATCATCAAACCCCTTCTCCAAAACATCACGCCGCCTATAAACCGAAAGAACCTCCTCACTAGAACTAGAAGTATTTGTAAGCAAACCAAAAAACCCACAGTCTCTATCAAACGCATCAATCTTTTCATAATCACGCTCATAACTAAAAGAACCATCCAATGCTAACTCCACCTTGAAATAACGCCTAAACCGCTTAGCTTCTCTACGAGTTAACTGCTCAAACTGACAAAGTCTCTCTTCAAAAGACTCCACCCTACGATAAAGTTCACCCCGCTGGCGCACCGCCAAATCCGAATCAAAATAAATATACAAATTCGACTCCACACCATAAAAACAAGAACAAACCAAACGCGCATACACACCATCCCTAACACGATTACGCATAGAAACAATGGCAACTTGCACATCTTGAAGTGCAGCATGAACTTTTTTGTGCCCCATCTCCACTCCCACAATATAAGACAAACCTGAGATATGCATATGTACTCAGGGAAAAAGCACTTACTTTATTTTGAGAAAAGTAGTATATTGAGTCTATGAAGATTCAAAAGTTAATTGAGCAAACTGATAAAATAACAGATCCACGAAGACAATACGGCTATTTACAACACAAACTAGTTACCATAGTTGTGATAGCCTTTTGCGCAATAATCTGTGGTGCAAAAGACTACGAAGACATAGAAACCTTTGGCAAAACACGAAAAATATGGCTCGAAAAGTTCTTAGAATTAAAAAAAGGAATACCTGACAAAGACACCTTTAGACGAGTATTTGAACGCCTAAACCCCTCTGAAGTTGCTAACTGTCTGTACAGTTGACTTGATAATCGTGATTGCAAGGGAAAAACTGTTAACATTGATGGAAAAACCATCTGTGGAAGCAAAAATACCCAGCATAAAGCATACCATGTTGTATCGGCTTGGGTTAGTGAAAATCAAATCACCCTTGGAGAAATAACAGTTGATGAGAAGAATAATGAAATTGCAGAAATTCCAAAACTACTTGACCTAGTTGATGTGTCAGGGGCAACTGTTACTATTGATGCAATGGGTTGTCAGATAGATATTGCTAAAAAGATTGTGGAAAAAGAAGCAGATTATTGTCTGGTGCTAAAGAGAAATCAAAAAAGTTTGTACGAGGAGGTAGAGGTATATTTTAAAGTTTTTCAAGCAGAGAAACAGGGTGTTGTTGTTGAGGAGAAGGGTCATGGTCGGGTTGAGCGGCGGGAGTATTTTTTGGAAACAGATATTGATTGG
This sequence comes from Nitrososphaerota archaeon, assembly GCA_031283385.1. Lineage (GTDB taxonomy): Archaea > Thermoproteota > Bathyarchaeia > Bathyarchaeales > Bathycorpusculaceae > Bathycorpusculum. Next base: position 390 of record JAITBW010000087.1, on the reverse strand, counting down.
TTGCCGATGAGGTCTGATTGGGTGGGGCTAAAGGGTGTTGGAATGGTTAAGTCTAGTGTTTTAGAGAAGGGTGTTTTGCGTTGTGAGACGCGTTATTTTGTTTCTTCTTTGGTTGATATTAACAAGTTTGCGGATGTGGTGCGTAAGCATTGGTCTGTTGAGAATCAGTTGCATTGGTGGCTTGATGTTGTTTTTGGTGAGGATAATGCTATGATGCGTAAGGATTGTTCTCCTTTGAATTGGAATGTTTTTCGTAAAGCTGCTTTACCCCTTTTACGAAATGCAGATGTTGGAGAAAAAACTAGTATTAAACGTAAAATGTTCATGGCGGCTCTTGATGTTACTGTACTGGAAAAAATTCTATTCTAAAAGTAAGTGCTTTTTCCCTGC
>JAITBW010000130.1 GCA_031283385.1 Nitrososphaerota archaeon | reverse complement strand
AAATTTGAAATGCAAGGTTTTTGATAACTCTATTATTCCTTGTGAAGTTACCAAACAACAACGACTTTTGTTTGAAACCTTAGATATTGTAGTACCTAAAACCTGCGGAATTTAGGATTGTTTCATTTTTAATACGCGCATTGAAATAAAGTTTAAATATTATCTACAGTCCAGTTTCTTATGGTGAATACATGAAATCTAAAATTTGCATATGTCTTGCAGTTCTTGGATTTTTAATAATATCATCATTATGTGTTTTGCAACCTGTTCAAGCACAGTATAGTTATCAGGATGATGGGAAACTCAGATATGCGTCTCCGCTTTACATAATTTCCCCAACAAACATTACGTATGCTACAAATCAGGTTTGTCTCAACTTTACGGTTAAAGCTCAATTTGACCCAAACGTTGCCGATGTAATAATAACCTACAGTCTTGACCACCAATCTAAAGTTACAGTACCCATAACTTTCGAATTTGTTCCATTATGGGCAAGATCTGGTGATGATACTGGGTTCACAACAACTAAGCCATCAAGTTTGTTTTCTTATTATCTAATTTCAGGGTATGTTGATCTTGTAGATTTACCGCAAGGGGAACATATTTTAAGAGTTGATGCTCGATATATTGACTATGCACGGAATGACGCTTATTACGATAATGCGTTGATTTACTTTACAACAGATGTGAGTCCACAACCTACTTCTAACTTAGAGGCACCATTTACACCTAACATTGACTTTGATGACAGCATATCTGAGTCTGATTTTCCAATTAATACTGTTTATGCATTTGTAGGTGTTATTTCACTTATAACTGTTGTATCCCTTGCTCTGTTTACAAAACGTAAACCAAAAGAAAAAATGTAAAACGTGCATGAATAAACAAAACCAGTTTTTTATGCCAAGTTTAATTATAATATACAGTAAGTTGAAGTAATGGATAGTTTAAATGGAAACGGTTTAATACTTGCATGGCGTCAAATATGCAATATTAGTCGTGGGCCGGTCGTCTAGCCTGGTTAGGACATCTGCTTGACGTGCAGAAGGTCGCCGGTCCGAATCCGGTTCGGCCCACCATTTTAATTATTTCACTACTGTTATCATCTTGTCATTTTTGGTTTATAACAGAGGTTTTGATTTGGGTTATTTGCTCATTTTGACGTAATTTATCTATAAATTTTTTTATAAGAGCCGCCTGACCTTTTAGTATTATAACTTCTAGACAGTAACCTTGGTGTATGTGAGTGTGTAGAAATGTTGTTACTAGTCCACTGTGGATGTGTTGTGTTTCAAATAGTTGTTGTCTGTTAATGTTTTCTTTATAGATGAGCGTTGTTGTAGCCACAGTTTCGCCGTGGGCGTCGTCTATTTTTAGGTCTTCTGTTAAGTATTGCCTTAGTGCTTGACGAGTGATTTCTGATCTGCTAGCGTATCCTTTTTCTTTTATGGTTTGATCTATTTGTGTTACTAGTTTTTCAGGTATAGATAAGCTGATTATTGTCATGTCAATCTGATTATTAAAACAAGCTATTGCTGTTAATAATTTTTGCTGCTTTTGCATGTAAATAAGCTATATTATTAATAAGGTTTTAAATATATTTAATAACACTGTTGCTAAAAAAAATCTATGAACCAAAAGCAAAAGCTCTTCCTCACAAGTATAACCATAACAGCCATACTTATAGCTGCCACTATAACCTATACTATAACAACTTCGTCTGTGCAAGCAGTAGATAAACTGCAAATAGTTACTACGTTTTATCCTCTATCATACATAACTCAACAAATTGGCGGTGAGTATGTGCAAATAACTCAACTTGTTCCAAGTAATACTGAAATACACAATTGGGAGCCCTCCGCTTTCCATATAAAAGCAGCTGAAGATGCAAACATAATCTTCTATAGCGGTGCAGGAGCAGATCAATGGATGAAAGACGAAATTTTGCCTGCATTGTCAAATACGAAAAATAGAACAATAGTTGAAACAACAAACGATCTGCATCTCATCATAAATCAAGAAGGTCATAACGATTATGATGATCATGATCATGGTCTGTATGATCCGCATACTTGGGTAAGTCCTTATATGGCTAAGCAAGAAGCTGAGGTCGTCTATAATACGCTAATTAGTGTTGATCAGCAACATGAGGCGTATTATGCTCAAAGATGGCAGATTTTAAAACAGCAATTTGAACAATTAGATCTTGCATATAAAAATGGGCTTTCCAGTGCAGGTAAAAACATTATTTTCGTTTCACATGGTGCCTTTGGCTATTTAGCTGAACACTATGATTTTGTACAATATAGCGTAATTGGTATTTCAGCAGATGAGCAGCCAAGTGCTAAAACAATAATACATTTAATTGAAGAAATAAAAAAACAGCAAGTACACGTCCTCTATGTTGATCCAGTCTATTCAAATAGTTACATTAATACCATACAGACTGAAGTTCAAACTCAAACAGGTAAAAGTCTTGAAGTGTTAAAACTTTATTTAATTATAGGTCCACAAGATGGTCTAGATTACCTAGAGCAAATGCAGATAAATTTGGACAATTTACAACATGGTTTAGCTGTAGGATGATACAGGGTGTTTGAGAGAAGTGAGTAGTGAGGGGTTAAGTATGCAAAATGATATGCCTGTTTTGGAAATAAAAGACCTCAATGTGCAGCGTAATGGTGTAGCTGTAATTGAAAATGCAACACTTACAATTAATAGAGGTGATTATGTAGGTATAGTTGGACCTAATGGTGGCGGGAAGACTTCTCTTTTAAGTGCTGCTTTAGGGTTTTTACCCTATACCGGTGGTTCTATTCGTTTATTTGGTGTAGAGCTCGCTAGTTTTTCTTTATGGGATAAAGTGGCATATATTTCTCAACATGCTACTAATTTTGAGGATCAATTCCCTCTAACAGTTAGAGAACTTGTCTCTTTAGGATGTATACAGAAGGGAAAGCTAGGTCGGAGGTTTACACAAAAGGATTGGCAAGTGGTGGATAGTAATCTTGATTTTATGGGCTTAAGTGATGTAGCGGATAGACGTATTGGTCAATTGTCAGGAGGTCAGAAGCAACGAGTATTTGTTGCAAAAGCTTTAGCGCATAATCCTGAGCTAATTTTACTTGATGAACCCATAGTTGGTGTTGACTCAAATGCCCAGGAGCGATTTTATAAAAAATTAAGTGATTTAAATGTTGAACGGAAAATAACTATACTTGTTGTTACCCATGACTTAGCATCTGTCTTCTGCCGTATGTCTAAGGTTATGTGTGTTAATAAAACTGTTGAACTAGCAGGAATCACTCCAGAGCTAGATGCCAATTTGCTGCTTAAACGCGCGTATGGCGAACATTTTCACTTTGTATATCATAGACATGACTGCACAGGAGTTTTCGTAAATGAACATTGAAATATTCAACCCCTTTGCATATCAATTTTTTCAAAACGCAATACTAGGCGGCATAATCGTTGCCCTAGTCTGCGGTCTAGTTGGCTTATTTTTAATTCTTAAAAAAGAAGCAATGCTTGGCGATGGACTATCTCACACGGCATTTGGCGGCATAGCCTTAGGACTTTTATTAGGCATAAACCCGCTAATCACAGCTTTAGCGGTATCTGTCTTAGCTGTTTTCGCCATATCCTACATGCGCCGAAAAAAAATTGCGCCATCAGACTCTTCTGTTGCTGTAATGCTAGCCATAGGTTTTTCAACAGGACTAATAATTATAAGCCTAACCGGAGGATTTAACATTGACCTATTTAGCTACCTCTTTGGCTCCATTTTAACTATTAGCTTTTCAGATTTACTATTAGTATCAATTTTAGGGGCCATAGTTTTATTATTCATATGCATCTTCCATAGAGAACTATTATCAATGGTTTTCGATGAAGAAAGCGCACGAATAATAGGCATACCCACAAAACGCTTCACAATACTATTTGACTTACTTATAGCTATAACCATAGTATTATCCATTAAAGTAATCGGCACAATACTAGTAGTAGCCCTCCTAGTAATCCCCGGCCTATGCGCACTAAAACTTAATCTATCCTTCAAAAAAACCTTACTTGCAACAACACTCTTCAGCACACTTAGCACCACTATAGGCATTATACTATCAGCAATATTTAACATAGTAACCGCAGGCTTTATCGTATTCATACTAGCCACCGCCTTCCTACTAACCATAACATACAAAAAACTCGAATAACCACACACATGCAATACAACTAGAAAAAGAACACTACCGCCTACTAAACGGATGATCAACTAAAAAAGAAAGAAAAGTGTTTAGTGTTGATGACAGCCACAGTTATCGGCATGAGGTAACTGCAAATAAGGCTCCGCTGTTTTACATGTTGGACACCTCATCTTATCTTTCAACACATAATACAGTATGCCAAACAGTAGCCCTAAAATCAGCAGTACAATAAACAATCCCAAACTGTAGTCTTTCTCCGTCACTACATTTCTGTTACATTGTGGACAAAACATTATATTACCCATTTTTTAACAAACCACCATTATAATAGAATATGTAAGAATCAACAATAACTCTTAAGCATTACTGTTTATGCCAACATACACACAGAATTTACGCGTACATACCCCGATTCGTTACAGGCAATGATCCGCAGACGTAAATCCGTTTTGTATCTGCACAAAATAACCTCGTTAGTTCCCTCAGTTAAGAAAAACAGATGCCTGAATGGTCAGTGCTGCTGATTTTTAGCATTATGTAATAACAGTCCGGGAACTACAGGGGAGTCATGAGTGTATTGATGAGAAGCTAAAGGTACGCAGTACATCAAGTTGTCCGTTGTAAGAGATTATTTCTAACAGCTCAAAATCACTTATACCATACATATTAGGCTATGTCGGGATCTAAAAACAAAAAATGGAGATACTTAGCTATTTTTTTCTTTCAGCTATTATTGCTCTGCACTTATCTGCATATTGACAGTATGAGAGACAAGCTGCGTTATCGTCAGGACGTACCCATTCTGCACCGCAACTATCACATGTTACTTTATCCTCATCACTCCACACTTCAAGCTCAGCACGGCAAACATGACAAGTAGTGTATGAGGGCTTTGGCTGTATAAAATCCCGCAGACCTGGACAAGTTTCAGGGTTTTTCTGCAAACTGTTTTTCACATTATTATCTGTACTCAACGGTTTCACTTCCAATTTTTACTTCAACATCTAAAATAGATACCCCTTTACCAGACTCCACCACAGCCTTATTTGCAGCCCATTTTAAGCCTGTACAACAGGGTACCTCCATGTGCACTACCATTATGCTAAGGATATTGTTTAATTTTAAAATTTCTAACAATTTAGCAGCATACGCTTGAGCGTCATTAAACTTGGGGCAACCAATAATTACCTGTTTCCCAGTAGCTAAAGAGTGAAAATTTTTAAGAACCACAGGCGCACAATCAGCTGTTAGCATAATGTTTGCGTTTTCAAAAAACGACGCTTTAGGTGAGACAAGATCAATTTTTATAGGCCACTGAACACTCTGCACAGATGCTGCAAATGTTTTATCACATACCGCTAACTGCCTACTTATATGCTCATGAGCTTCTTTCTCATTAAACGCCTCTGTTTCACGCTCAACTATACTAATAGCCCCCTGCGGACAATGACCCAAACAGGCACCAAGCCCATCACAATAAACATCTTTAACAATCCTCACCTTACCATTAACAACCTGCAACGCCCCCTCAACACAACTCGGAATACAAAGCCCACAACCATTACATAACGCTTCATCTATAGCCACAATTTTCCTCTTCACAAACTACACCCTCAAACATAACATTCAACACAGCAGTTGCCTAGCAGCACCATTTTTAGACAAGTGGGGTCTGTCAACTATAAACTCGTCATCTTTCAATCAGACTGGGACGGCGACATCATTCCCCAATAACAATACGCAATGTCAATTAAATAAATAAGTCGGTAAAAAACTATACAACCAATATTTCACCATTTAACACAATATTAAACACATCTAAAATCACGACCAACACGCTTACCATTCTGAATTTTTAACTGCTTTAACATCTCAGAGGCTTCCATAGCATTTGCAGCCTGAGCAAGTCGTAGTGCTTTTTGAAGAT